>NZAK01000066.1 GCA_002687515.1 Rhodospirillaceae bacterium | reverse complement strand
GACACATTCCTCTCCGCCGTCCTTATCGTCGCCACCATCGTATGGTGGCTCAATTGAGTCCGGACCCTAATGCACCCCGGCGCCTTCCGGCCTATCCTCTGATAGCAACTCATCCACCGCCGCCAGTATCCGCTTCCATACAGCCTGGCCTTCGATGTCGCCGGCCTCGAGCATGCCGGCGGCTTTCATGGCCGCGTGGATATTTTCCCATATTTTGTGTTGAATACCGATCACTAACGCAATATATTGTAGTTTCTATCCTAAGTCTCTTCACGGGAATGTACGATAGGGTGGCGAATATCGATCAAGGGGAAGCGACATGCACGCAGTGAGAAGATTTTTTGCAGGGTTCACAGAGTTGGGCCTGCTGCTCATAGTGTTGTCTTTTGTGGCAGCTATTGTCTTCGGTAACGATATTCCGTTTGTCGGCGCAATCACCGGAAACCTGTTGGCTGTAATCAAGCAGCTCGGTGACGCGGGACTTGCCGGCTTAATCGCCGTCGGTATCTTAGCCTGGCTGCTCGCCAAAAGGCCCTGAACACGAGCGATCCAAACAGCGATCTATTGGGTTCGCGAATAGGCGTCAATGTAGGGCGGTGTCTTCCGGCTTCTCTTGCGCCGGCGATTCATCGATAGCGTTTCGGATCAGCTCCCACATCGTATAGCCTAGTGCGGGCCTAGTCTTGCACCTTCTTCTCGACAATCATGATCAAGACCAGCGGCATTGATGCTGCATCAATGTGACATCAATACCGGGATTTCGGTGTTCTCTATAATGTAGCGCGTGGTTCCGCCAAGTATGATTTGCATCAAACCGCTGCGCGTATAGGCGCCCATCACCA
Organism: Rhodospirillaceae bacterium; assembly: GCA_002687515.1. Classification (GTDB taxonomy): domain Bacteria; phylum Pseudomonadota; class Alphaproteobacteria; order Rhodospirillales; family UBA2165. The sequence continues at coordinate 40,369 of NZAK01000066.1, read as the reverse complement.
AAAGATCGACGCCCTCGGAAGTGCACGTATTCAGTAACGTCTCGCCCACCTGTTGGTTTCCTTGGAGAACCTCAACACCTCGTACTTCAACGCCGCCGTGCCAAGCAAGGTATTCCCCTAACTCACGGCCCCGAAAACGCCTCACCGACTTTTCGGTTTCCATCGCCGCTATGAGGACTTCGTCGGCCTTGGTTAAGAACGGCATGGAGCTGGAAACGGCGCGTGCGGCATGCTTGCTGCCATTCCATGCGATCGCAATCCGATGGCCAAACGAGTTAGGGCCAGCCGCCGGCGCCATCAGCACCGGTTTGGCGGTTTCGAATATCGCCGCGTGCAAGGTCATCAAAGCGGCTCGATTCAAGTCCCCCTGCGGCCTACCGACGACAATGAGATCGGTACGCCGACCATGAAGCGCGACCGCCTGGTCTTCGCGGCCCACTTCTTGGCGCCACCATACCGACACGCCCTCGGGTGCCGGACCGTTCTCCACCACGGAAACGTTATTCGCCGCGCAAAATTCCTCATAGAACTTGTGGGCCGCTGAAGTTCGTTTCTCGGTTTCCTGATCGGCGAGCTCGATCATCTCCTCGACCAAGGTACCTGAATATCCTTCTCCCAAAAGAGGCACAGAATCCCTGGAATCCGCTTGCACATGGAAAACTTCTATATGCGACGAATGCTGCTGGGCAACTTGATAGGCCGCTACCAGAGCCGATTGGCAGGCTGCGCTGCCGTCAAACGGAACAATTATACTTTTAAAGGCCACCTCAGTTCCCCGTTAATTGGTGCCAACGCATTTGCGAGAATATTATCAAACAAGTTTCTCAAAAACTACTTATTAAGATATCTCAGGCAGCGCCAACTGCACCGCACACGAACCCCACCGCCTGCACTTGAGCCGCCGCTTTATGGCCGGCACCGGATGCGCGCCGCAGAGGCGGACATGGCGCGGTAGTAAATACCTCGGACATGCGATGTCCAAGGTCTTGCCGACCGCGATTCAGCGAATCTTAACAGCCTATCCCTAATCTGCTGACTAGCCGGAACACCAAGTCGTAAAACATAAACGGTACCGGCAGATGCCAGGAAGGACGTGAATATGCTGCCAGTCGATTGGGTGGTTTACGCCAGCCTTCAAATACGGTGGGCTGAATCCCTACTGATCAAGGCTAATAGAATTGATGAAGCCAGGTCCGCAGATCTTTACGCCGAGAGTGCCGAGACCCTCGCAAATATCAGTGAACTAATCAAACTGTTGACCGACGCGGAAATAGACGGAAGCAGTCTTTCCGAACGCATTTACCCCCAATAAAAGAGCCAACCGAACGGCGCGGCTATTAGGCCGTCAACATCAAGCCCGGCGGTATCAGCGCATTCGCCGCAGATGGCCAGCAGGCGGTAGCGGGCGCCGACCTGTCCGAGGGCCGTGGATATCTACGTCAAACGCCGGGCGGATATTTGATCCGATAGTCGTCAGGCAACCCGAGACCATGAAATCACAATTCCGTCCGACGTAGCGCGGGCCTAGTCTTGCACCTTCTTCTCGACAATCATGCTCAAGACCATCAGGGTTACCGGCCAGATGCCGACCCATATACCCCAACGTTCGGCATGAGCCTCCTGAAGAGCCGCCTTCATTATGGGGTCTTGGATGCCGCCAAGGACCGGCCGCATGATTTCGATGTCCGGCCCGAAGTACCAGAGCAGCCATGCGCCTGGCACGGAAATAATACCCAACCAAAACAAGATTTGAGGCAACGCTTTCATCTATCCCTCCTTTGAGCGTTTGGCGAAGCCCGGCCAAACCTGCGCGAGCGCCGCCGTCAGCAAAAAGACTATCCCAAATGATTTCGACCTGACAACATTCGGAACAGCGGGTCAACTTCAACCATGTCGCCGTATTCAATGATCTGGCGCTCCGCTTCGTGGTTCGGAGCCAATCAGAACAGGGGATAGTGCCGGTTCCGGCCTATCCCTATTTTCTTTTGAGTGACCAGCAAATCACCGTCGGAGCCAGGATTTACCGGCATATCGCGGGACGTTCCGGATCAAGGATTTACCGGCTCGCCGATCAGCTCGAATTTGACGGTGCGTATTTCGGCGGATAGGTCAAAACCGGGCGCCGCCGGGAAATGGCCTGGACTTCCCAACCCGCCTAGGTAATTATCGCCGTCGCTTCGAGATCGGGAAACTGGAGGCAAGTTGGGGGAACATCATCCAAATGGGGAGGCGTCCGGGACCGTACCAGCGGACGGTCTGGATACCGCGTTTGGCGGCGCGACGACCGGCGTGATGGCGCTGGCGTCGTTTTTCATGGTCGCCATGATGTTTCATGTGGTCGCCGACGTGCTGTCCAAATGGCTGTTCAATTTCCCTCTCATTGGCACCCTGGAGGTGGTCTCCAACTACTACATGGTCGGACTGATTTTTTTGCCGCTGGCCTATGTTCAGCGCAAGGGCAGCCACATCGTGGCGGAAATCTTCACCCAGAACATGGCGTGGCGGGCGCGCCTTTTTCTCGACGGCGCAATCGGCATATTCCTCGCCGTCTACGCGGCGGCGTTCGTCTGGCACACCTCGGTGGAGGGATTCCGCAAGACGGTCGAGCTGGAATATCTGGAGGCCACCGGCGTCTTGATCGTCATCTGGCCGGTGCGCTGGTTCCTGCCGGTCGGCTTCGGGATCATGGGGCTGATGGCCCTTTATCAGGCGGTTCGCGGTTTGCGCCAGGCGTTGCGTGACAAACCGGACGGGGCGGCTGGCTGAGGCCGGGAAACGGGGGGAAGCGATTTGGATCCGATCTGGATAGGGGTCATCGGCATCGCCGTCATTCTGGCGATGATCGCGGCGCGCGTGCCGATCGGTCTGGCGCTGGGCTCGGTGGCCATCTTCGGGGTCGCCGAGATTGTCGGTTGGACGGCCGCCTGGGGCATGATCGGCACCATGCCCTTCGACTTCGCGGCCCATTGGAGCCTGTCGGCGATCCCGATGTTTTTACTGATGGGCACCATCGCCTTTTATTCGGGCATGACCAACTCGCTTTACCATGCGGCCCGTCTGTGGCTGGGCTTCCTGCCCGGCGGCCTGGCGGTGGCCACCAATTTCGCCTGCGCCGGCTTCGCGGCGGCCTCGGGATCCAGCCTCGCGACCACCGTCGCCATGGGCCGTATCGCCATCCCGGAGATGCAACGTTACAAATACGACCCCGGCTTGGCGACCGGTGTCTGCGCGTGCAGCGGCACCTTGGGGATCCTGATCCCGCCCAGCATCCTTATGGTCATCTACGGCATTTTCGCCGAGCAATCGATTGCCCGCCTGTTCGTCGCCGGCATCCTGCCCGGCCTCTTAACGGCGGCGCTCTACACGGTGATGATCGTCACCCGCTGCAAACTCAACCCCGATCTGGCGCCGCCGTTCACCGAGGAGGTGACGCGCGCCGAGAAGATCGCCGCGTTGCGCGACATCTGGCCGCTTCCGGTCCTCATCCTCGGGGTCATGGGCGGCATCTATACGGGAGTTGCCTCGCCCACCGAGGCCGGCGCCCTCGGCGCCTTCATCGCCTTGGTGATCGCCCTGTTACAGCGCCGGATGACCTGGCGCATCTTCAAGACCAGTGTGGAAGAGGCCATCGAAAGCACGGCGACCATCTTCTTCGTCGCGGTGGGGGCGATCCTGCTGACCAAATTCATGGCCTTAAGCGGTCTGCCCGCCTTCCTCGCCGAGGCGATGGTCGATTGGGCGCTNGACCCTCTTTTGCTGGTCATCGGCGCCTCGATCATCTTCCTGGTGCTCGGCATGTTTCTCGATCCTTTGGGTCTGCTTTTGCTGACCCTGCCGGTTCTGCTGCCGCTCTTCGAGGAGTTGAACCTGGATCTCATCTGGTTCGGCATCCTGGTGACCAAATATGTGGAAATCGGCCTGATGACGCCGCCTGTGGGCCTCAACGTCTATGCGGTCAAGACGGTGGTCGGCAGCGACATCCGGCTGGAGACCATCTTCAAGGGAGTCCTGTGGTTCCTGGCGACCGAGGTGGTGGTGATGACACTGCTGATCGCATTTCCCGAGATCAGCCTGTTTCTGCCCAGCCTTATGGATTGATCCCAATGGTGGTTCGGGAGTAAGCTTTCAATACTTAATCGACTGCTTTCATTGATAAAGGGGGGGAATCTTGATATGAAGCTCAACCAAATGTGTCTGCATGGCCTGACGGCAATTGCCGCTCTCGCCCTGTTGGCGGCCGGCGCTGGGCCGTCGGCGGCCAAAACCTACAAGTACGGCTCGTTTTCGCCGCCCAAGGCGAACACGCCGAACCTGGCCATCAAGCCGTTCTTCAAGGAGGTCAAGGAGAAGACCAACGGCAAGATCCAGTTCCGCCTCTTCGCCGGCGGCAGCCTGGTGGGCCCGCGCAACACGCTGCCCGGCATCCGTGACCGTATCGTCGAAGCGGGCTTTGTGGTGCCCGCCTTCGTGGTCAGTTCGCTGCCCCACGTGAACCTGATCCCCGACCTCCTGTCCTTCGCCGAGGGCGGCAACCAGGTCGCCGGCGCCGTGGTCGAGACCATGCTGCTCGGATGCCCCGAATGCATCGAGGACTATGCCAAGATGAACGCCATCCATCTCGGCGGCATGGGATCGATGCCCTACTGGCTGCAATGCGCCAAGCCGGTCAAGAAATTTTCCGATCTCAAGGGTTACAAGGTGCGCGTCGCGGGCGCCGCCTCGGGCCGCTGGGTGAAGTTCATGGGCGGCGTGGCCGTCGGCGGCATGCCGCCGCCGGACATCGTCACCGGCCTGCAGCGCGGCCAGGTGGACTGCGCCATCGCCATCATGAGTTGGCTCAAGGGCTTCAGCCTGGCCGACGGCGTCAAACAGGTGATCACCATGCCCCAGGGCGCCTATCACGGCGTCGCCTCTTACGTCTTCAACCTGGATTTCTGGAACGGGTTGACGCGCAAGGAGAAGGGCATCTTCATCGAGGCCATCTCCAAGTCCCTCGCCAGCGCCACCATCGACAACACCTATAACCTGCCGGAAAAGGTCGTCGGGCCCTTGATGAAGAAGAAGAAAATCACCCGCTGGCCGGGCGACGCGGCGATGAAGTCGGCCTGGAAGGACTTCCAGAAGGGTGAAAAGGCCGCCGTGATCGCGGGTGCCGTCAAGCGCGGCATCAAGAAAGAGACGGCCGAGCGCATCGTCAACGTGCACCTGGCCAACCTCAAGAAGTGGGGCAAGATGTCCAAGGAAATCGGCACCGACAAGAAGAAGTTGGCCCAGGCGCTCTGGGATCACGTCTTCAGCAAGGTCAAATACTGAGCCGTTAAGGCAATCGGCGGCGCCCCAAGGACGCCGCCGGTTATCCTTGCCAACCGGGTGGAATCAATTGGGCGGGAAGGATGCCGCGTTAGGTAAGCTCATCGCAAGGAGCCTTTTGAATCTGTCGTGAAGGTCACATTTGATGGGAGAATGCCGACATGAGTACAAAAATCAAACCGAAATTTACCCACTGCGCGCTGTTTGTCCGCGATTTGGACAGGATGCTGGATTTCTATACGCGGGTGTTGGGATTGGTGGTGACCGACCGGGGTAAGGCCGTCTCGGCGCCGGTGGATATGGTCTTCATGTCCAACGATCCCGATGAGCATCACCAGTTCGTGCTGGTGACCGGCCGGCCCGAGAAGGTTGATTTCCACCTCAACCAGCAATTTTCCTTCCTTGTCGATTCGCTGGCCGAGCTGCGCGCCATGCATACGCGCATGGAAGAGGAGAAAATGACCAACCTCCGCTGCGCCACCCATGGCAACGCCTGGTCCATATATTTCGACGATCCGGAAGAAAACCTGATCGAGATATATGTGCACACGCCTTGGTATATACCGCAGCCGCACCTGGTGTCGTTCGATCTGGATAAGCCGGACGCCGAGATCATCGCCGAGACCGAGAAACATTGCCGTGAGTATTCGGGCTTCTTGAGCGCGGACGAACGCAAATCGGAGATGGCCCGGTTGATCGACGCGTAATACCAAGCCCGGCGCAATCCGGAAAATCGCCGTCCCTGACCCCGGTCAAGGCGTTTGGACAACACATCGTCTAGGCTATTCCACATGGCTGCCCGCATCGGAGTGGGTCATGGAGTGGAATGTCAGTTACAGCGTCGGCGATGCCAATCTCGACAATGACCACAAATCGATCGTCGATCTCATCAACCGCTTCGATTATGCGTTTTCGGTAGAGGCCGAAGACGGAATGCTGGCTTATGTGCTGGACGAGCTGATCGAATTTACCGGGCACCATTTCGCGCGCGAGGAAACTTATATGCACGCCATCGGCTATCCCAACCTCGCCTTCGAGGATCATCAGGCCGAGCACGAGAGTTTGCAAACGCAACTGGACGAGTTTTACGAACGCTTCCACGCCGGCGACACCGAACTTGCCGAAGATATTTCCGAATTCCTCGGCAACTGGTTGCGCGACCACATCCTCGGGACCGACATGCGATACAAATCCTTCGCCGACAAGGCCTCGGATTAGAGCGGTTCAGGTTCAAAACAAAGCGACAACAGGCTTTTGCGGAAGCGGCGGTCCCGCTTCAGGTGCCATTCGCGGCTCATGGCTTCGCCGCGGGTCAAGTATTTTTCGGCATAAAGCAACTCCCATGTTCGCCCGCGCGTTGCGCGCGCGCCCTTGCCCGTGTTGTGCTGCCTGAGGCGTGCGTCAAGATCGACCGTCCAACCGACATAGGTAAGCCCGGCCGAGCTTCCCAGCACATAAACGAAACAGGAATTCATGGTCCGATGATAGCAGATCATGCCCGCGCCGGGAGGACCGGGGCTGACCCGGTCATCGATTAATCAATGTAATATTGGCAACGGCTGCCCAAAGACGGATGCCTGAATTCAATTGCGTCGTATAATCCGCCAAGCGAACAGAAGGATGGTAATGATCGCCAACAAATTAATGGCAAACAGCACCAGAACTTCGGAATATTTAAGTCCCGCGAATTCAAATCCCCATGTATTTAGCGCCAGGAACAATACGTCCGCCGCTTCCATCAGGATGGCTATCATTATCAGGAGCACACCTATGTCATGCGAATAGCGATCAAATTGTTCAACCTTTTCTGAAAGTCCGTCAGGATGAATACGATCCAGCAGCCAACGGCGGTGTTCAAGAAATATTCCAAATGCGGCTATGAGGATGGCGATGCTGTTTTCCAACCCTACCTCGGTCGGAATGAAGTCCATATGTAAATTATTCGTCAGAAACTTTATCTGGTCCGACATGATCCCAGCGGCGCCGATTATGATGGCCAAGGTGAAAAGAAAAAGCGTGATTTGATTTCCAGCCAGACGATAAACCATGTGCCACCTGCGATCGTTATTAATGTATCCGGTTCGTTACCATATTATCGCCAAGTTAAAACAGACCCTTTTGGCAATCATAACCAAAACACCCGGCCAAATTAATCGGATTTGGTCGGATAATGCGCTAGGATCAAACGATCAAATCGGTCCAACAACTTACCGGCAGGAAAATCAAGACCATGACCCGATCCGCCCTACCCCTATCCCGCTTCAAGGTGCTCGACCTGACGCGCGCCCGCTCCGGCCCCACCTGCGTCCGCCAGCTCGCCGATTGGGGCGCCGACGTGATCAAGATCGAGGAACCGGCCGCCCTCGGCGACGCTTTTACCGGTAGCCGCGAATCGTCCGACTTTCAGAACCTGCACCGCAACAAGCGGGCCATGACCCTCAATCTGAAAGCGCCCGAGGGCAAGGAGATTTTCATGAAATTGGCGGCGGCGGCGGACGTCGTTGTCGAAAACTACCGGCCCGACGTGAAGAACCGGCTGGGCATCGATTACGACAGTTTGCGCGCCGTCAACAAGGGCATCGTGCTTGCCAGCATATCCGGTTTCGGCCAGGACGGGCCTTACGCCAACCGGCCCGGCTACGACCAGGTGGCGCAGGGCATGGGCGGGCTGATGTCGGTCACCGGGTTGCCGGGCCAGGGGCCGGTGCGCGCCGGTTTCGCCATCACCGACACCACCGCCGGCCTGTTCTGCTCGATGGGCATCCTGGCGGCATTGCTGGAGCGCGAGGTTTCGGGCGAGGGCCAATGGGTCGATTCGTCGCTGCTGGCGGCGTCGATAGCGATCCTGGATTTCCAGGCGGCGCGCTGGACCGTCGATGGCGTGGTGCCGCCGCAGGCCGGCAACAACCACCCGACCGGCATGCCCACCGGCATGTTCGAAACCTCGGACGGCTTCATGAACATTGCGGCCACCGGCGACGTTATGTTCGGGCGTCTCTGCGAGGCGCTGGGATCGGAGGAACTGCTGGAAGACGAACGCTTCACCGATGGCCCGGCCAGGAGCAAGAACCGCGACGAAATCCACGCCGCGATCAGCGCCTACACGCGCACCCGCTCGACCGGGGAATGGGTCGAAAAACTCAACCAAGCGGGCGTGCCGTCGGGGCCGGTCTACTCGATCGATCAGACCTTCAACGATCCGCAGGTCAAGCATCTCGGCATGGCCGCCGCCGTCGATCATCCGACGCGCGGGCGGATCGAACTGGTCGGACAGCCGGTGCGCTTCCACCGCACGCCCTGGCAAATGCGGACAGCGGCGGCGGAATTGGGCGAACACACGGAAGCAATCCTGGCCGAGCTCGGCTATTCCGGCGCCGACATCGAAGGCCTGCGGATGCGTGAAGTTTTTTAAAAGGATCAACCATGCTTGAAACAGCCATCTTCGAAAAAGGCGGGTATCGCTATATACGCGGCCCATTTCAGTATTCCGGCGGCGTCGCGGCGGAACCGGGTCACGCCATCGAGCGAGTGCGCTTCCGTAACCGCCCGGCCATCGACGACGGCTTCCAAGCCATCGAGGCATATTTGACAAGCTTGGGCCGCCCGCTGACCGCTTTTTGCGCTTGCGAATTGCGCTCGCCGGCGCCCTTCACCGAAGAAGGCTTTATCGCCTTCAACCGGGTCTATGTGGGAACCCTGGAACGCTGGGGCATCTTCAAGGACGAGGAAAATCCGGTGGCCCGCTCCAACGTCTGCCCGGAAATCGATCCACCGGCCGAACCGGTGTTCCACGCCTTCTCATATACGGTGGCGGCGGAGGGCGGCGGCGCTGCCGTCAACTTCGTCAATGCCGGCAGCGCCGACGCCAACGCCGAAGGGGCGGAGGGTGAAAGCCGCATCATCCGGCCCGGCGACACCTCGCCCGATGGCATGCGCGCCAAGGCCGGTCATGTCCTGGACATCCAAGAGGGACGCCTGGCCGCCCTCGGCGCCGGCTGGGCCGATACCACTGCTACCCAGGTCTATACGGTGCACGACATTCACCCCGTTCTGGCGGACGAGATCGTCGCCCGCGGCGCGGTGCCGGCCGGGCTCACTTGGTACTATGCCCGCCCACCGGTCGAGGGGCTCGATTATGAAATGGACGTGCGCGGTGTGACCGTGGAACGGGTGCTGGAATAGGCCTGTTCACCTAATTCGGCCCCTATCGTGGCATGCCGCAATTTGCCAGCGCTCATACATGCATTAGTATCATGACTCCGTTGAGTTAGTAGGAGCGGTTCTTGGGCGATCAACCCTCAGAGCGCAGACTGGCGGCAATATTGGCCGCCGACGTCGCCGGCTATACGCGCCTGATGAACCAGGACGAGGCAGGCACCATCAATGCCTGGCAAGCGGCGCGCGCCGAAGTGATCGATCCGTTGGTCGCCGAATACGGCGGACGCATCGTCAAACATACCGGGGACGGCTTCCTGGCCGAATTTGCGACCGCCACCGACGCCGTCGACTGTGCCGTGCGCATGCAGAATGATTTGGCCGAAGGCGGCCGCGACGTGCCCGAGGCGCGGCGCATGCAATTCCGCATGGGCATCAATCTCGGCGAAATCACCGCCGACGCCGATGACATCCATGGCGATGGCGTCAATNTCGCCGCCCGGCTTGAGGGGCTGGCCGAACCCGGCGGCATTTTGGTTTCGGCCAGCGTGTACGATCAGGTTCGCAAGAAAGTCGATCACGAATTCGACGATATGGGCACGCGGCGGGTCAAGAATATTTCCGAGCCGGTGCGCCATTACCGGGTGCGCCTGGATGGGACCGAACCGCTCCCCCATGCTGCCCGGCACCGCCGGGGTTTCGGCAGGCGCACCACATGGCTGCTCCTGATTATCCTGGCCGCCGGTTTGGGCGTCGCGGTCTGGCGCGCGGCGGCACCGCCGGAGCGGGCGCCGGGCGGCCCGCCTTCCCTCGCCGTTCTGCCCTTCAACGCCATCGATGGCAGCGCCGTCCAGAAATCATTCGGCGCCGGCCTGACCGAGGACCTGATTACCAGCCTGTCGTCGATACCTGGCATCAGGGTTCTGGCCGGAAGCGGCGGCGGCGGACGTTCCAAAGCCCAATATTTTATCGAGGGCAGCGTCCGCGGCAGCGGCAAAATCCGGATCACCGCCCAACTGATCGACGCCAAGACCGGATTCCATCTTTGGGGCGGGCGCTATGACCGGGTTCTTAGCGATCCGCTGGAGCAACAGGCCGAGGTCAGCGCCAAGATCGTGGCGACGCTGGACGAAAAATTGGCGGCGATCCAGGACGCCCGGCGTGGCGGCGAGGAAGAAGGCGGCGGCATGCTGCTGGCGGGCCTGGAATTCATCGGCCGCGTGGCGGAAGAGGCAATAGCCCTTTTGGGCACTGTTATCGGCTGGTTTATGAGCTGACATGGATGCAAGAGAGAACAAAGGGAATTATCGGATGTGTGAACCTGTTCACATTACTGTGTGCGGAGCCGGAGTATGATTATGGCAGTATTTGATGCGAGGTTAGCGATGAAATTGACCCGGCACTTTATGCTCTTAGGCGTTTTTGCGTTCATGTTCGCGGCTGGCATTTCGGCCGCCATGGCCCAATTGCACGAAGACAACGTGGTCATGACCGGCAATTACAGTGAAGATATCTTTGTGTCTGGCCGGGAAGTCACCATCCGCGCCGAGGTCGATGCCGGCGTCATCGCCATGGGCCGCGAGGTCAGGATACGCTCGAAGATTTCCGGCGATGTGGTGACCATGGGCGGCAAGGTGACCGTGGGCGATCAAGTCGGCGGCGATATTTTGGTTGCCGCCGGCGCCATCAGGACGGCCGGAAACGTCGGTGGCGAATTGACCGCTGTCGGCGGCGATATCGAGTTGCAGGCAACCGTGACCGGCGACGTTCTCGGCATGGGCGGGCGCGTCGAAGCCGGCGGCCGGGTCGAAGGCGATATGAAATTGGCCGGCGGCAGTGTCGAAACATCGGCCCGCGTGGCCGGCAATCTGATGATGGCNGGCGGGCGGCTCGAGATCGAAGAAGCGGCGCGCATCGACGGCAAGGCCTGGGCCGTCGGCGGCCGCATCGAAATCAACGGAACCGTGGGCAAGGAATTGCGCGCCGCCGGACGGCGCGTGGTGATCGCCGGCCAGGTAATGGGCAACGTGCATGTCGATGCCATCGATTTGGAAATCGGTCCCGGTGCCAAGATCCACGGCAAGCTCTTTTACCGCAGCCCGCACAAAGCCGAAATTCACGAGGGCGCGACGATCCTCGGGGACGTTGCCTTCATTCAGTCGGAGCAGCCGGCCCACATGGTCGGCTTCGCCCTTGCCGCCGCCGGCGGCATCGTGCTTTTGGTGCTGACCGCCCTGATCGTCCTCGGCGCCGCCCAGGTTCTGGTATTTCCGGGCCTGTCGCTGGCTTCGGCCCGGCTCGGCGCGGAACAACCCTGGCGCACCCTGGGCATCGGTTTCGCCGTCCTGGTGGCGACCCCGATCGCCGCCATGGTCCTAATGTGGACGGTTATCGGCATCCCCCTCGGCATGGTGGTGATGGCCGCCTACATGGTGGTCCTCGCCCTCGGGCTCGGCATCACGGCGCTGATGGTCGCGCGCCGGGGACTGGCCTATCTGGGCCGCGACTGGGACGACGCCGCCTGGGGCCGTATCGGCCTGGTGGTCATTGGCCTGGTAGTGATTGCGGTGATCGGGCTGATCCCGTTCATCGGCGCCGTCGCCGTGGTGGCGGCGCTTTCAATCGGCATCGGCGGGCTTGCCGCGCAGATCGCCCGCCGCCGCGCCGAAATCCATTCCTGAACCGGGAAATCTTATAAATGCTGTTGCCGCGCGCCTCGGGCTGCATCACGATGCGCATACCATGAAAACCGACTTCATATTCAACGAAAAAATTATCGTCGTCTTCGATCTGGAATGGACCGCCTGGGCCGGCTCGTTCGAGCGGGATTGGAGCGGCCCCGGTGAATTGCGGGAGATCATCCAGTTCGGCGCGGTAAAGGCCGATGTCACCCGGAATTTCGCCGAGACCGGCCATTTCGAATGTTTCGCCCGCCCCATGCTCAACCCCCAGCTTAGCGATTATATTATCGGACTGACCGGCATTACCCAGGAAGATATCGACACCAAGGGACGGCCGTTCGCCGAGACCTGGCCCGAATTCAGGGATTTCATCGGCGGCGATGCCTCGGTGATCTGCTGTAACGGCTATGATCCCAAGGTGCTGACCGAAAACTGCGAAATCAACGATATCGACGATGCCATGGAAGACCTGAATTTCCATAGCCTCAGGCCGATGATCGTCGAGGCCCTGGGCGCCGGCGCCGAACCGCCTGTCAGTGCTGAATTGGCGCGGCTTTTCGGCCTCCCGGACGCACACCGGGGTCACACCGCCCTCGGTGACAGCCGCGCCATCCTCGATGTGCTACGCCATTTGCAAGGCCTGCGTTAGAGCCCAGCCCTAAAGCATGGTCCTGACATCGACGACGGCGACGTTGCCGGCTTCGACCTCATTGACGGCCCGGCGGAAGACATCGGCGAGCGCTGCCGGGTCTTCGACCGGGCCTTTGGCCCAGGCGCCGTAGCCGCGCGCCTCCCCTCCAACCGAGGGAACGGGAACGAAGATCACAATGGGTGTTTATTTGTATCGGGTGGTATATCATTCCGGTCTATAATTTCGCCGCTAATTGGAGGCTCCGCGCAATGACCGAACCCGTATGGAACAAATTCCTGACCGAACGCGATAAGGCGGTGTTCGAAACCGCCGGTTATGGCACCCGCGCCGGGTTCGGCGAAAAGCCGGCGCTTCTGGTCATCGACGTCAATTATAATTTTTGCGGCGACACCCGCGAGCCGATCCTGGAATCGATCAAAAAATACCGTAATTCCTGCGGCGAGGACGCCTGGGACGCCCTGCCGGTGATCCGCAAGCTGGTCGATGTGGCCAGGGCCAAGGGCGTGCCGGTCATCTATTCCACCGGCGACGGCCGCGCCGATGGTTGGGACCGGGGCGGCTGGGCCTGGAAGAACAGCCGCAATAAAGAGGACCTAGCGCCGCCGGAGGTTCGCACCAGCAACCGCGACGGCAACGACATCATGGACGAGATTGCCCCCGGCCCCAAGGACATCGTCATCCGCAAATTAAAGCCGAGCGTCTTTAACGGCACCGCCCTGATGGGCCATATCAACAATCTCGGGGCCGATTCCCTGATCGTCGCCGGCACCACCACGTCGGGCTGCGTGCGCGCCACGGTGATCGACGCCTTTTCGCTCAACCTCCGGGTCACCATCGCCGAGGATGGCTGCTTCGACCGATCCGAGGCTTCCCACGCCATCAACCTCTGCGACATGAACGCCAAATATGCCGACGTCATCGGCTCGGACGAGGTGCTCGACTATTTGGCGGGGCTTGACGAGTTGGATTACAACCTGCCGGCCGGAGCGCCGCCAAGCGTTTGACCGGGTGGACATCGCGTAAATGGCCACTTCCAAGCGCGGTTATGCCGATTTTCAGGAGCATTTGGCGCGCCTCGACGATGCCGGCCTGGTGCGCCGCATCGACGCTGAAATAAACAGGGATACCGAGCTTCACCCCCTGGTGCGCGGGCAATATAGGGGCAGAAATCAGCCCTTCTTTTCGGTGCTCAGAGGTTCAGAAACCCTGTGTTTTTAGGTAGGCGCATATTTAGCCACAAAAATCACACCATCATTTCTTCGGTCCCAGAATTTTTTTGAAGTCCGGCATTTCAGTGGTTGGCCGCTTATATTTTTTTGGGCGAGGCGAAGGCTGCCGCTTTTCATCGGGTGAATAATTCATGTACCCGATGGTTACGAAGCCACGGTGGACGATAAACTTAACGAAATGATCCTCATTTTCAATCTGATCGAAGAAAAACGGGCCAGATCCATTGGCAATTAAATCACCGAAAAATGCATCTGGGTGATTCATGAATCGACCGGCCAAAGCGCTTCCATATGGGCAGATTTTCTTACCACAATTTACAACGACAAAAGTGATACAAATCCTTTCCCGACAATAGTTTTTGTCGTTAATTCGTAACACTGAAATATTACGATCTTCATAGTAGAGGATTTTCTCCTTCTTCACGGGAGGATCAAAATTTTCGATCAAATAGCGAAATTGCTCAAATTTTTCCTGAGATATTGGCTTGTTCACTATTGTAGGTGGCCCCATACGAGCATTTCCCTCACTACTCTCCAAAAACACAATCAACAAAAAATTTAGAGCAAGGAAAACAATAAGTTTCAACAATGAAGCCAACTTTGTGATTTCGCCCATCGATTTCTTACCTGCCGCGTTCAAGTGTCCCCATTCAGAAAACCACCCTATTCTGAATACCCAATAATAGGGAATAACGGGTTCGGAAATCCACCGGTTTTCGACACGGCATTTGATGGGTTTTCAGAACCCCCTGAGCTTGGCGAAAGACGAAGGATATTTCGCCTTACCTCCCCGGTAACCCTGTCCCAAAATTCCGCCGCATCGTCCGGTTCCTTATCGCCGCGCCAGGCGGCGTGCCGGTCGGGGCGGATGCCTGAAGAACACCAGGACGGCGCGCCCCTTGCATTCGGCGGCGCGCTTCGTCCGGCAGGCGGCCGATCATTGGATTAGGAACGGAATAATCAGGCGGGCTCAGCGCCGGATTTATTTTTCCCGGAGAAAATGACGCAGTGCCGCGGATCAACACTCAACCAGATCTTGTCGCCCGGATTGGCCCGCAAGGACTGGTGGACAATGCTTCTGAGGCGCAACGCACCGACATGAACGAAACATTCGGTATAACCGCCTTGGAAATTAAGCAGATCGACGACCCCTTCAAGGACATTGGACAAATCTTCGGGCGGCACGCTGGTGGCGTGAATGTCCTCTGGCCGGACGACAATTTGCAAAACGTCTCCGCTTTCCTGGCCACTGGATAGAGCCACCTCCAGTTTTCCATTACCGTCGTTGATATCGACAATACCGGTGTCATCATTGATCCGCTTCGCAATCACGCCGTTGATGAAGTTTGCGGTTCCCAGAAAAGACGCAACAAATTCATTTGCCGGTTGACCATAAATTATACGCGGCTCGTCTTCCTGGATGATCAGCCCATCCGACATCACCGCCACCCGGTCGGACATTGATAACGCTTCCGACTGGTCGTGGGTGACGTAAAGGGTGGTGATCGCAATTCGGGCCACCATTTCTTCAAGCTCGATCCGCATTTGCTCACGCAATTTAGCGTCCAGGTTGGACAGCGGTTCATCAAGCAGCAATAGCTTGGGTCGCCGTACCAGCGCGCGGGCCAAGGCGACCCTTTGCTGCTGGCCGCCGGAAATTTTCGTCGCCGGGCGTTTGGCGAAGTCCTCCATGCCGACCTGGGTCAAGGCATCCATCACCAGATCATTGATTTCGGCTTTTGGCGGCCGAGGCTTTTTTACCTGTAGCGGGTAGGCCACGTTATTAAACACATCGAAGTGCGGCCAGATGGCATAGGATTGAAACACCATGCCGATATTCCGGTGGTGGGTCGGGGCAAAATGTTCTTCGGCCGGATTGGCGACATTGTCACCATCGATAAAGATCTCACCGCCATCCGGTTTTTCCAACCCGGCGATGCAGCGGAGCGTCGTCGTCTTGCCGCACCCGGAGGGTCCCAGCAAGGTGTAGAACTCGCCCTCGCCGACTTCGAAATCGATGCCTTTGACGGCCCGGGCGGGGCCTTCGGGCGTTTCATAAGTCTTGCTCAGATTTTTGACCCGCAACATCGTTCTAATTCGCTCCTTCCTTTGGCAAAAGGAATCGCCGCATCAGGAAAATGATCGGGATAACAAATATGATGATCAGTATGCCAACGGCGGCGGCCTTGGATAATTCCAAGTTTTCGAACAATCGCCACAATATTATGCTCAACACCATGTTGTCCTCGCTCATCAGGATCAGCGGAATCGTGAATTCGCGGAAACCGATAATGAACAACAACACCAAGCTGGCTAATATAGAAGGCCCCATCAGCGGCAGGACGACCCGTCTGACGGTTGTTATCCAGGTGCCGCCGGCGGCGTAGGACGCCTCTTCCAGTTCTTTATGAAGCTGCATCAAGCCGGCCCGGTTAAGCCGGGTGGTGACGGCGAAACGGTAAGAATAGGCCAGGATAAGCACCCACACCGTGCCGTAGACGCCGATCGGCATGCTGAGATAAAGCAGCATGGCGGCCAGCCCGGCAATCACCGACGGAATTGCGATGGAAAAGAAGCTGACAAAATCAAGGATTACACGGCCCGGCATTTTGGTGCGGACCAAAATCCAGGCCACCGTGACTCCGATCAGGGTAACGATTACGGCGCTGCCGCCGGCGACCAGGAAGGTGTTGCCGATCGCCCGGTAGAAGCGCGTTTCCTGGAAGAGTTCGATATAGGGCGTGAAGGATAAATTCGCCAGCGCGCCGAAACTCGGCGTGTTGAAACCGAAGAAACTGGTCCAGAGCAGAACAAGAGCCGGCAAAACCGCGACAAAGGCCAAAAAGAAGGTGACAAACGCCAGCGCCGGCCACTTCCAATTGCCGAGCTTGATCCTCTCCGGCCGGTAGCCCTTGCCGGTAACCGTAACAAAACTGTCGGCTTGCCGGATAAAATGGTTGTACATCAGCAGCAGCAGGATACCGATACCGAGGAACGGCAGCGCCAGGGATGCCGCGCGGCCATAGATGGGCAGTTCGGCGTTCGGCGTCAGTTCAAAGAAAATGCGGATACTGAAAACGTTGATGCGGGCGGGCAGACCGATGATCAGGGGGAGTTCGAACTGTTCCATGGCGACCAGAAAGGCCAGAATAAGCGGCGCCAGAATACCGGGCCTGAGAACCGGCAGAGTTACCCGGAAGAATGTCGTGAAGGGTGAGGCGCCGGAGGCGACGCTGGCTTCTTCCAAGGAGGGATTCATCGACCGCAACGCCGCCGTCAACAAAAGGAACACGAATGGAACCAGCGCCGCTCCTTGAGCCAATATCAACCCGGTCATGCTGAAAATATCGAACGGTCCGCTCCCCTCCATACCGAGTAGAAAGCGGATCGCCTGATTGATCCAGCCGGCGTTGGGGCCGAACATAAAGACCCAGGCGATACCCAGCATCAAGGTCGGCACCAGCAGCGGAAACAGGATTAAAGTGAAAAATAAATTGCGTCCCGGCAGATCAGTGCGCTCCACCAGCCAGGCCAGGGTAAAGGCGACGAAAAAGGCGAAAGCCACAGCGCCGATGGNGAAAATAAGGGTCTGGGGAATTATCTCCTGATAGAGAACGGGGCTGGTATAGACCTCGAAAAAGTGATCCAGGGTCCATACCGCGGCATCCTCGAACGGCAGCAGATCTTCCGGCCCTCTGAAGGCCGACGACACCAAAGTGAACAGCGGCGCCGATATGAAATAAAGCGCGGCGACAACGCCGGCGCCGAGGACAAGAACGCCCCCGGCGCCGAGATCGCCACCCCGGCGACCCGAAAACAACGCAGCTATCGCCGCCACTCAGTTATCCCATCGATCCAATAATGCGGATCGACTTACTTTTTCCGGCCCGTAACGATGGGGTGGAACTTCTTATAATTGACTTTTCGTGACGCGAAGTTCTTGGCTGTCTCCAAGATATGTTTGGTGCCCGAGGCGCGCATTTCCTTGGCCAGTGACGAATTGGAAGACGGCGTCAGGTCAAACATGTATTTTTTCTCGCGCAATTTGACCGCTGTCTCGGTCGTCAACCAGCCGGCCAATAGCCGTGCGGCATTGGGGTGTGGCGCATTGGCCATTACCGCCGACGTAAATTGCGGCGACGGCGTCAAATCCATGAACTTGTATTTGACCGGAACACCATGATCTTTGTAGATCTTGGCCAATTGGGTGAAGTCGCCGACCACCAGATGTCGTTCGCCGGATTTCAGGAAACCTTCGCGTGGTCCGCGCGCCAGCAAGATTTTCTGTTTGTTGATCATGGTCCTGGTATAGGCGAGGGTTCTTTCATCGCTCCATGTTAAGTTAAAATAGGCCATCAAATGGGGGAATAGGAACGGGCTGCCCAAGAGCCGCCCTTTCCATCTGGGATGAAGCAGATCCTCCCACTTGCTGGGGACTTCGCCTGGCTTCACATTATTCGTGTTGTAGACGACCACATAGGCCAAATTGTTGAGCCCGGCGACATGGCCATCAAGGAATTGTTTTGCCTTGGGCACGCCGAATTCCTTCCAAGGGCCCCTGGCCAGGAGTTTGCGCTTGTAGAGGGGCAGCATGCCGCTGCTGATTGGGAAAATAAACGTGTCCAGGGTGTAACGTTTGGCCTTGGCCTCGGCGATGATTTTGGTGCCGGAGCGCAGAGAGGCGGCGGTTACCACCTCGATGCCGGGATACTGCTTGCCAAAATTTTCTTTGACGTAGGCCAGGGTATTTTTTTGCGGTCCCCAGACGACGACCTTGCCTTCTTTTTTGGCTTTCTGATAAAGGGCGTCGATCGCCGACTTATCCATGCCGGCTACGGCCGACGTGGAAACTATCCCGGCGATAATCCCAATTAGTGAAAATACCCAAAGCTTCCTTAGAACCTGATGTCTCATTTTGATGCCTCCGTTGATTGATCCTGTTTTTGATGTCTCGGTATCGTGTCGTTGAAGATCACCGAATGCCGCGGAAAGGCAATATCGAATTTGCCAATCTGGCGGCGGTTGAATGGAAGACGTTAAACGGTCTGTGGCGGCAGAGCAAATGACTTATGTCAAATGGAGCCGAAAATCGGGGTCAGCGTATTTCGGCCCAAATCGCCTTACCGCCCAGTAACCCTGTTCCATAATTTCTCAGGATCGTCCGGTTCCCTGTCGCCGCGCCAGGCGACGTGCTGGTCGGGGCGGATCAGGGCCAGGTCGCGCTGGTAAAGATCGCGGGCGCCGTCTTCGGCAACGTCCGCCACCTGGACCGGGATGCCGCGCCGCGCCGCTTCCGCAATCAGCGCATCGCCACTGCCGGCTTTGGCGCCGAGGCGCAGCAGGGTGAACCAGGGTCCGAACGCATCGTAGAGGGAATGACGGTCCTCGATCCAATAATGGGGCGCCCGGCCGCCGGGGCAGGCGGATGGGATGTAATCGACCGCCTGATCGGGCGGCGGCGCCGTGCCGTCATCGGCGATGATCGCCGAGCCGTCGTAGCGGGCGCCCAATTGGATGCCGAGGCTGGCGAATTCTTCCTTGAATTTCATCAGCTCTTCACCGAATTCCACGCGGGCAGCGGCACCGGCTTGATCCTCGTCCTCGATATTTTCCGGAAATTTCAGATCGCCGATCTGGGCGGCCAGGCGGCCGGATTCATTGGTGTTGCGGATACCGATGGGACGGCGCTCGGCCTCGTAGCTGTCGAGCAGGCCGGCCCCGCCCCNGCCCTCGGCGACGGCGGCCAGCTTCCAGCCCAGATTGACCGCATCGTCGATCCCGGTATTGAAGCCGAAGCCGCCGGACGGCGTGAACAGATGCACCGCATCGCCGGCAAGGAACACCCGTCCCGCTTGATAACCGTCGGCGACCAGCGCCAAGCCGGCGATCCAGTCCTGCACCGAAACCGCTTCGATCGGGATGTCGGCGCCGACCGCGTTCCGGAACATGGCGACCGCATCGATCTGATCGATGCTCTTGCCCTTCGGCAATTCGGCCAGCATCAGGAAATCGCCCTTGCCGTCGAGGGTGATGCAATCGGTGCGAAAATCGTTGTTGACGGTCAGGTAATGCCAGCCGACCGGCATGCCGAGCACGTCATAGACCTGGGGTGCGCGCATGTATGCCGAAATCATATCACCGTCATAGAAATTTTTTCCCGAGCTTGAGCGCCCGGCGTAATTGAAGCCGAGCTGGCGGCGCACCATGCTCTGGCCGCCATCGCAGCCGACCATATAATCGGCGACGACCTCTGCGCGTTGGCCGCTCTTTATATCCTCGATCTCGGCTTCGACGTGATCGGCATGCTGGGCGAAGCTCAACAGGCGCCAGCCGAAACGAAGATCGGCTTCATCAAAGCTGTCGGCGCGGGCCTTGAAGACCGCCTCGAAATAAAACTGGTTGGACCGGTGCATCGGTTCCGGGGTCAAAAGGGTGGCGCCCCAGGGGCCCGGATTTTCCGTTTTCTCCCGGCCGGTCTGCATTTTTATCCGGGCCAGTTCATGGCCGGCGAAACGGGTTACATAGATCACGTCGGTGGGATGGTCCGGCGGCACGCCGGTGTTGCGCACCTGATCGGCGAAGCCCAGCCGGCGGACGGTTTCCATGGTCCGGCAATTGAGGGAACTGCCCTTCGGGTGGGTCGAGGTGGTTTCGCGCTCGTTGACCAAAAGGCATTGAACGCCGCGGGAAGCCAATTCCATCGAAAGGATCAGCCCAACCGGCCCGCCGCCGACAACCAGGACCGGGATTTTTATCTGCGCCATGCCTCAACCCATTGCCAAGCCGGCGCCGAACCATTGCCGCGCCGGGGGGCAAGATATAGCCGCTCATCCGTTGAGGTGAAAGACATGGGCAACACGGCACGCCGCCGCTCCCAACCAGATTGCAGCCGACAACGGCAAGTTGAAACTAGCGCGCTATCCGACCACGCGCTCGGGCGGGAAGCTGAGGCTGACGCGGGTGCCTTTTTCGGGCTGGCTGCTGATATCCAGGGAACCGCCGTGAGCTTTCATCAGCTCGACGGTCAGCGGCAAGCCTAGCCCGGTGCCCTCGGTTTCGCGCACCCGACCGCCGCTCGCCCGGCCAAAGGGCTTCAGCGCCCGGGAAAGATCATCGTCGTTCATGCCGATGCCGTCATCGGTGACGGTAATCGTCAGTTGCCTGTCACCGCCGCCGTTTGCCGCCACCGACACTTCGCCGCCGGGCTGGGTGAATTTGACCGCGTTGGTAATCAGGTTGAGCAGGATTTGCCGGNCCCGCCGCTCGTCGGCGATCAAAACCGGAAGAGCGCCGTTGCTCCGCTTTTGCAGATCTATCCCGGCCGCGTCGGCGCGCGGCTGCACCAATTTGACAACCGTATCGATGACCGCATCCACATCCAGGCTGCCCTCGCTCAACTCCAGCCTGCCCGCCTCGATCGCCGACATATCTAAGAGGTCGTTGATGAGCTGCAAAAGATGCGCTCCGGAGAGGTGGATATCGCCGATATATTCCTTGTATTTTTCGTTTCCCAATGGCCCGAAGGTTTCCAAGGTTATGGCTTCCGAATAGCCGATGATGGCGTTCAGCGGGGTGCGCAATTCGTGGCTCATATTGGTCAGGAACAGGGTTTTGCTGTGATCCGCGGCTTCGGCGGCTTGCCTCAGCTCGGTCTGCAGCTTGGCTTGCGCCGCCAGGTCGGCGTTCTGGCGCTCGATTTCCCGAAAGGCGCCCGCCAGACGCGCGGTCAGGACATTGAACGACAGCGTAACCTCGCGCAGTTCATCCTTGCCGAGGGCTGATATTTCAATGGCTTCCGTGTTTTCCGGGTGCTCGGCGACCCTTACCAATCCCTGGCGCAGCGAGCGGATGGGCCTCAGCATCAGGCGCTCGAGCACCAGCATGGCGACGATGGTCACGACCACGGTGATCAACAGGATCAAACCGATGATGCGCCAGATAAAGGCGCACACTTGTCCGGCGATTTCGCTGGTATCGATGCGCGCCGCTACCGCATAGGGCGCGTAAACCTTTTTGGCCGGCCACAGGACATCCATCGTCTCGCCGTTATCCATGCGCCTTTTTTGGACAGCGCCCTTGCCCAGAGAATCAAGTTTGAACGAGCCCGGCAGGGCGCCGAACTCGCCGGCGATTTTTCCCTTCTTGTCGTGCAGCCGGGCGCCGATAAGGACGGTATTTTCCCGAAGCTTCGGGCCGATCTGCTGCAGGGCGCCGGGCGCCGCGCCCTGCCGGACCATGCCGCGCAGCATGACCCGCATGACGACCAGGGCCTCGCGCTCGACCTCCAAGAGACGGTCGCGCTCGAAGGCGCGCACCGAGAAAATGAGAATTGCCGCCTCGGTGAGAAGAATGGCAAGGAATATGGCCCAGGTTATGCGCAGGCACAGCCGGCATTGCCGTAACCCGGAAACAACGTTTTCTAATCGCCGGCCGAAGGGTAATCTGGTCCAATCCACGCTTCCGTACTCCCGGCGCAGCAATAGCATGCGGGACTTGGCGCCGCGAAATCATTATTACGTGAAATTCGCGTGATCGGCCGGCGATATTGGTAAATGGCTTAGTTGACCTTGCTCGGCAGCCAGGTGGCGACCTCGGGCGCCGCGACCAGGAGGACCAGCACCACCAGTTCGATCAGGATGAACGGCAGCGCCGACTTCACCACTTCACCGAGGGTCACATCGAACGGCGCGATGCCTTTCATGACATAGAGCAACAGCCCGAAGGGCGGCGTCAGGAGGCTGATTTCCATGGTGATCAGCATCAGCACCATCAGCCAGATAACGTCGATCTTGTAGACGATCATCAGCGACTGCGAGCCCAACAGGAAAAACGGCAGGGTCAGGAGCAGCATGCTCACCTGGTCCATGAAGGCGCCGAGGAAGAGCAGCACGACCATCATCATAATGACCACCATAAGCGGCGTAAGATCAAGTGAGTTGATCGCCTTCAAGAGCCCGTCGGTGGCGCCGGAATTTGAGAGCGCCTGGCTGAAGACCAGCGAACCGGCGATGATGAAGAGGATCATGGTGTTGATTTTTGCGGTTTCGATCAGCGATTTCCAAATCGCCCGCCAATTGAAATCGGCGCCGTCGATGCCGGAAATCTTGAAGATGTTTTTAAAGATACGGAAAAAATAACATATTCCGAGTGACGCAAGGCTGCCCAGGGCGGCGGCTTCGGTCGGCGCCGCTATCTTGAAAAAGATACTGCCGACGACGACGATGAAGATGATGAACAGCGGAAAAATATAAAGGATGAACGGCAAGGTGCGATGAACGGCGCGCCGGTGACGGCCGTTATATTGCGCCGACCAGTGCTGCCGCCCCCGCCAATTCAAAGAAAAGGTAACCGGCGTATTCAGCTCGCTTTCATCGGGAGTATAGGTTGGCGCCAGCTCCGGGTTGGCGATGCAGCGGAGAATTACGTAGGCGAAAAACAGCACCGCCATCAAAATACCGGGCACGATGCCGGCGATCAGCAATTGCGCCACCGATTGTTCGGCGATGCTGGCCAGCAGCACCGCAAGCGCCGAAGGAGGGATCAGCATGGCAATGCCGCCGACCGCCATAATCGGGCCCATGGCGATCGAAGGTTTATATCCGCGTTGAATCATGTCGGGCAGCAGGACCGAGCCGAGGATCGCCGTGTTGGCGATGGTCGAACCGGACAGCGATGAAAAGACCGTTCCGCCAATAATCGTGACAACAGAAAGGCGGCCCGGCACGCGGGAAATCATCCGATCAATGGCGCCGATAGCCTTAAACGCCACACCTGTGTGCAATAAAATCTCGCCCATGAGCAAAAAGAGCGCAATCGGAGCCAGCGAAAAATTGATTGCGTTATTGAACTCCATCGGCATGAAAACGAGGCCGACGTCACCATTAATAAATAGGAAAGTGCCCAATACGTTAGCGGCAAAAAAGGCGAAAGCAACAGGAAGACTAAGGAACATGGCCGTGCAAACTGTGCCGAGTAGGAGGACGAGGGCCAGATACCACTCCATAGCTTAAAATCCTGAGTCTGAACCGTGTTCGTCTCTCCCGATCTTGAGGACACGATTTTTCCGTAAGCGTAAAAGAAACTCCGTCGTCAACATCAAAAATGAAACGGCAAAGAAAGATACGACAATCCAATTGGCAATCCGCAAGTCTTTATCGGGCATTGTATCATCAATAAATTCACTAATACCGGCCCGCACACCATAGACACAAAGCAAAATACAAAGTGCAGCCCCAAAAAAATTTATGAAGGTGTCAAGCTTCTGTGATGCGCTTTCGGGGAGTGCTGTCGTCATGACATCGACGCGCACATGTGCGCCCTGTTGCAATACCCAAGGCGCCCCGGCAAACACGCCGAAATAAAGCGCGTATTCGATCGAACCGTTCAGCCACCAGATACTGCCAATATGGGCTTTGATGATAAACAGATTGAACGGAATGAAGACAGCCATCAATCCGATTGAGATGGCGACTAACGCGGCAAAAAACTGAGTCAGTCGAATAAATCCGTACTCAAATGTGTCGAGGGATGAGTTCATGCAGGGGGCCTAAATTGTCGTCAATATGAAAGAAGTGGAAATGCAGACCAATACCGCATTCCCACTTCTTAAAAAATTTTTGATCGACTACCGGAAAAGTTTTTGGAGCGCTTTACCATGTTTGGGAGAGCGTTCAATTACTTCCTTCCAGGCTTCGCCGTACGCCATGTCCAGCCATTTCTTACGTTCGGCGCCGGTGAACTCGATGACTTTCACGCCGCCTTTGGCCCGCATTGCGTTACCTTTTTTAATGTGGGCCGCCATCTTGGCGTTGCCGGGTTCGGAAGCCTCTTCGAACTCAAGGCCGACTTTGGTTATAATATCCTGCTGCGCCTTGCTCAGCGATTTCCATTTTTTCAAGTTGACCAGAGTTTGAATGGGTGACGTATAGAAACCGGGCAAAACTTGGTACTTGGTGACTTTGATCCACGGCGGAATAAACGCGCCGGCCGGCCAGCCGAAGCCCTGAACCGTGTTGTTTTCCATCAGGGTATAAATTTGGGGCATGGCCGACGTCTGCACCGTGGCGCCGAGCGATTTGAAAAACGCCGTATAAACGGGCGCGACCCGAAGGTTGAGGCCCGTCAGGTCGGGCTTATCGATTTTCTTGCTGAGCCACAGATTGAAGGGGCCGAAGTCGATATTACGCCCGATAAAGTGTATGTTCTTGGCGTTCAAGAGCCTTTCGACATAATCGTAGGCGCCATTTTTACGCAATTCGGCAGACGTTTTGCCGGCTAGGCGCAGAACCGGGGCTTCAGGAATAACATTGCCGTAATAAGCTTCGGTACAGCCGACAATGTCATAAGCGCCTTTGGACATTTTCTGGGTCAAGGTAAAGGGGCTGCCGATCGCCGGCGCACCGCCGAGCAATTTAATCTGCACAACGCCCTTACCCCGCGCATTGAGCTCTTTCACATAGTTTACAAAACCACTTGCCGGCGGGCTGCCGATAGGAAAACAGCTGGCGCCGCGAAGCGTAACTTCGGCCGCGCTTGCCGGCGCCGCCATCGTTCCGGCAACGGCCGCCGCCGCCGCCGTCAATATCAATTTACGTCCAATCTCCATCGTAAAATCCTCCATCTGCTGGTTTCTTTGACCGGCGCCAACAATAGACGCCGGTATGACGAAATCCTGCAACCATTTAGTCGGGAAAGCTTATCTCCCCCAATTGCCTTTATTTGTATTAGCCTTTGCCGAATTTCGCACCCTTTTTTTTCACGTTTGCTATTGGGGCCGGTATTCAGGCGGCCAATTGGGGCGCCAAACCGCGTGCCGCGGCGCGCCGGATATGCAGATAAAACATCATCAGAATGCCGACATTGATGAAGCCGGCGATGCTGGCGATACCGAACGACCAGACATAGTCGCCGGTCAGATCGAATACCGCGCCGCCCTGCCATCCGCCGATGCCCATGCCGATCCACCCCGTCATGATCACCACCGCCATCGACCGCGCCAGGTAATTGGCCGGAACCATGAAGCGCATGATGACGACAAAAGACGCCATGACGCCGGAATAGAACAGCCCGAACACCACCGCCAGCGCGTAGATCGATGCCATGCCGCCGACGATTGGGAAAAAGAACACCGCCACGGTCTGCGCCAGCGACATCGATATATAAGCCTGCAAGGGGCCGATCTGATCGGCCAGCCTGCCGCCCAGGATGCGCCCCAGCGCGCCCGCCATCATCAGCACCAAAAGCGCCGAAACCGCCGTCTGCGGCCCGATCCCCCGGTCGGTAA
This sequence comes from Rhodospirillaceae bacterium, assembly GCA_002687515.1. Lineage (GTDB taxonomy): Bacteria > Pseudomonadota > Alphaproteobacteria > Rhodospirillales > UBA2165. Next base: position 14,059 of record NZAK01000066.1, on the reverse strand, counting down.
GGAGCGGCACTAGGTGCACGATGGGAACCGACATGGTGATGCAGCAGAAGATCACCGCCAGCGCGATCCAACTGACGACCACCAGCGGCGGCAACGGAAATGGCCTGCCGTCGCGCATCGGCGGCGTTTCGCTACCGTCGCTGCCCTCGCGCCGCGGTGGATTGCGCACCAGGAGCGCAACCGGGATGGCGATAATCAGATAGCCGGTGCCAAGGATGGCATAGGTGTCCGACCAGCCATATTCGCTGATCAGCAGACGCGCGATCATCGGCACCACGCCCTGCCCGACGGCGCCGCCGGATATGGTGATGCCGATGGCGAGCCCGATATTGCGCCTGAACCAAAGGCTGACATTGGCATAGAGCGGGCCGGTCAGGGCCCCGTGCCCGAGGGCGCCGAACAACAGGTGGTAGGCGTAAAATTCCCACAGGCTGTCGATCCGGCTCAAGAGAAGCAGCGATACACCGAGGACCGGCGCGCTGAACATGGTAATCCAGCGGGTGCCGTGGTGGTCGGCGAGAATGCCCCAGATGACGGTCGATGCCGCCGTCGCCAGGGTAACCGCCGTGTAGCCGAGGGAAAGGCTGCCGCGGCTCCAGCCGAATTCCGCCGCCAGCGGCTTCATAAACACGCCGGCCGAGCCCAAAACGCCGAAGCTCAGCCCGGTCAGAATGAAGACGACGGCGGCCATGACCCAGCCATAAGTAGGGTTTGTGAGGTCTTCTTGCGTGTTCATGAAGGACTCAGCGGCTCCGCAATCGGGCTTTAATTCGGTGACAGTTTACTTTTTAAATAGTAAACTGTCACCGAATTAAAAGGGTTGCCGCCCGGGCTTCAAGCCCTGATTTCGATGACTTTCGAGCCGGCTGTTTCGACCCGGTTGCGGCCGCCCGCCTTGGCTTGGTAGAGGGCTTCGTCGGCGCGCGCCAGGACGGCGGACAGGCTTGAATCGGTGGGCGCCAATTCGGATATGCCGATGCTGACGGTGATCGGCAGCGGTCCGGCATCGGTTTGAACCGGCTCCGCCGCCACCGCCCGGCACAAGCGCGACGCCACATCCGCCGCTCGGGCACAGCCGACTTCAACCAGCAGCACCGCAAACTCTTCGCCGCCGTAGCGCCCGAAGATATCTACCTGGCGCAATTTCCGCGATATGCGGCTGGCGACTTCCTTGATCACGGCGTCGCCGGCGGCATGACCATGGGTATCGTTGACGCGCTTGAAATGATCCAGGTCCAGCATCATCGCGGCCATCGGACGGCGGTAGCGCTGGGCACGGTTGAATTCTTCCTGGCCTTTTTCGAAGTAACGGCGGCGGTTGTCGATGCCGGTCAGTTCATCGACATAGGCCATTTCCTCCAGTTCCGTTTCCAGGCGCGCCCGGTCCGAGGCGAGGCCATATTCCTCGATGGCGTCGTTCAGCGCGGCGCGCATGACCTCGGCCGAACAGGGTTTGGTCAGATAGCGGAAGATACGGCCCTCATTAATGCCGCGCGTCGCGGTGTCGACATCGGAATAGCCGGTCAGCAGAATGCGCACCGTATCGGGCGCGGCGACGGCGGCCTTGCGCAACAGATCGACGCCGCTCATGCCCGGCATCTGCATGTCCGAGACGACCACCGCGAAGGGGCCTTCCTGTTCAAGCTTTTCGATGGCCTGCTCGGCGTCGTGCGCGGTGTCGAGGTCAAAATCCTTTTGAAAGGGCATGGTCAGCCCCCTCAGGAATAAATCATCGTCATCGACGACAAGGATCTTCGCGCGGATATTCTCTGGCATCGGCTAGTGCCACAAGGTCGGGCGGCGGCGAAACCGGCCGCGAACTTCCGATTCAGGTGCGTATTGATAATGCCGGACGCGCATCGAGAGCGCGAACAGCATCACCCCGGCCAACAGATATCCAACGTGGAACACGACCAGCAGCGCCGGTTCCGGCGGAAGCAGAAGAATCAGCAGGTAAAGCGCGGCAATTTCAAGCACGCCGAAAACCGCCGCGGCGAGTGGCCCGAACAGCAAAAACGCCAGAATGTGAAGCACCGTTATGCGCAGATATTGCACCCGGCGTATGCTATAAAAATACACGGTTTCCAATTCCACGGGCCGGCTCCGGATGGCCCACCCCAAGCCTTTAATATTTTGTTGTTCCAGCGTCAAAGATGGGGTTTTGGCGGACCTATTTGTAGGTGGGGAAGTCCACAATGCGGATTGCGTCCCGATCGCGAAATCGCATTGAATTGGGGCGCCCCCGGCCCAATATGTAAACTCTCATAGCTAGAGCGGTTCCGGATAGACATGAAATCGATTGTTAGGAAACTGATCATCCGGGTGCATTCGGGATCCGGGCCGCTGGTCCGCGCCATCGCCAAGAAGGTTTTCAAATCCGGCTGGCTGTTGAACAACCGGATCTACCAGATATTCATCCTCGGCCGGGTTGCCCGGGTCGACGAGCGCAGGCATTTGCTGAAGCCGTTCATCAATATCGAGACCATCCTGACCTGTAATGCCCGCTGCGTGATGTGCGTGCACGGCGAACAATCGATGATCGGGGTAATGGATGACGAACTGTTCAGAAGCGTCGTCGACCAGGCGGCGAATATGGGCGCCAAAAGCGTCGGTCTGAGCATCTATGGCGAACCCTTCGCCGACAAGAAGTTCATCGAGCGCGTCGAATATGTGCGCGGCCATGGATTAAGCTACGGCCTGTTTTCCAACGGCAGCCTGTTGCGCCGGGACAAGATCGAGCGGATGCTCGATCTCGGCGGTTTCGAATCGATAAATTTCAGCGTCAATGGATTTACCAAGGAAAGCTATGAGCGCATCATGCCGCCGCTCAACCGCGAAAAAGTCTACGGCAATATCAACGATTTCTTGGGTTGGTGCCGCGCGCATCCCGGCAAAAAACCCTTTGTCCGCGTATCTTGCGTCGGCTTGGAGGAAAACCGCGCCGAGCGACGCGATTACGTGAAATATTGGCAAAGCCGGCCCGGCGTCGATCATGTGCTGATCGCCGATCAAGGTGACTGGCTGGGCGAATTGGAAGCGGCCAAGAAACTGGATGAAAATGCCGCCACCCGCGGCGTCGCCAACAATAATTGGCTGAGCCCCTGCCAATCCCTTTGGTCATCCCTTTTCGTCTATTATGACGGCCGGGTTTCGCCCTGCTGCGAAGACGCCGGCAGCCGCAACCTGATCATCGGCGATTGCCGCGAACAGAGCCTTCTGGACATCTGGACCGGCGCGGCGATCGGCGGCTTGCGCGATCAGCACCGGGGCAACCAGAGGCACTGCCATGATATTTGCGGCAAGTGCCAATGGAACCAGCCTTGGATCAAATCTCCCGAAATCGAAAGCGGCGAAAGCGCAGAAAGCGGCGGCGAAGTCAGTCCGGTCCCAGTAGCGGCGGAATAGGCCGGGACCGAACAGGCGCCGGTGGCTTTATTTCCCCGATTTTTTGATCATAAGCGTATCCATCATCGACAGTACGGTTTCGTCCGCCTGGTTATTGAGGGTGCATGAAAGCTGCACGATGCCGGTGCCGGGCCGGGATTTGGATTCACGCTTCGATGCGCATTCAACATATAGGGTCAGCAAATCTCCGCTGCGCGCCGGTTTCAGAAACTTCACTTCATAGCCGAGCGATGCGATGACATAGGGGTTGACGCCGTGCGCCTGGATAAGGTGAACGCGAATCGCCAGCAGATGGGTTCCGCAGGCGGTCAGGCCGCCAAATAGGCTCGCCTTCGCCGCCGCCTCATCGACATGAACCGGCATCGGATCCCAACGCGCGGCGAATTCCTTGATCTCGGCGCTGTCCAGCCGGTAACTGCCGAACGCGTGCTTGTCGCCGGGCACGAGGTCCTGGTAGGCGCCGGTGGCGAGGATCGGCGGCTTCATCACCGGGTATTAACCTGCGGCAGATTAAATTTCCTGTCCGCGGGATGCCTGCCGTGCCGAGCGCCCGAAATCAACTTTCCCAGCCCAAGAAATTCAAGCTTTAACCTCGGTTGCCGCACCCGGCGTCTCCCTTTTTATCCAATTCTCGCCCGGACTATAGCGATCCCCGCCGCCCCTGCCTACAGCCACTGTCCTTGCCGGCGGCGAAGATTCGCTTGACTTGAATCAATGCGAGGCCGTATGCAAGCGGGCATTAAGAGCCAGCCCCATATCGGAGTGATCTGCATGATTATCGACCGGCTCGACAACATTACCAAAATTCCCGAAGAATACCGTTCGGCGACACCGCCGGCGCCAAAGAGCGTCAAGATCGAACTGACCGCCCATTGTGATTTCCAGTGCTTTTACTGCGCCACCGCCTGGAAGCTGCGCGACAAGGGCGAGATCGACTGGGATTTTTATTGCCGCATCGTCAAGGAGATGAGCGAAGCCGGCGTCGAGGAGCTCGGGGTCTTTTACCTCGGCGAATCGTTCCTTTCCAAACAGCTTCCGGCGGCCATCGAATTCGCCAAGAAAGAAGCCGGTTTCGAGTACCTGTTCCTGACCACCAACGGGCGCATGGCCGACGCCGACCGCCTGCGCGCCTGTATGGAGGCGGGGCTCGATAGCTTGAAGTTCTCGTTCAACTACGCCGATGCCGAACAGTGCAAGGATATGACCCGGGTCGACGCCTTCGATACCGTGGTCGGCCATATCGCCGATGCCAGGCGGGTGCGCGACGAGGTGGAAGCCGCCAGCGGCCACCGCTGCGGGCTCTGGGCGTCGTCGATCCGGTACGACGGCGAGCAGCAGGAGCGCATGGAACAGGCGATCGAGCTGATCGAGCCGCATGTGGACCTGCATTATTGGCTGCCCCTGTACGGCCAGGCTGGGCTGACGGCGGGGGTGCGCGGCACCATGCCGGTCGCCGGCAATGTCGGGCGCGCCGACAACATGGTCGATCCGCTGCCCTGCTGGGCGTTGTTCACCGAGGGCCATGTCACCTACGACGGCAAACTGGCGGCCTGCTGCTTCGACCATGACGGCCGTTTCGATATGGGCGATCTGAACAAGATGGGATTCATGGAGGCCTGGCATTCGGAACCGTTCCAGGTCCTGCGCCAGGCCAACCTGGATTGCGACGTCAAAGGCACGGCCTGCGAAAAATGCATCGCCTACGCGACCCACGAAATCGACGGGCCGCGGCTCGACGCATCGCCAGCCTTCGCCGGCGCCAAATGAGCGGAAATTAGAGAACCTGATTTTCGGCTAATCGAACAGCGCGTCCAATTCCGACTGTGACAGTCCGGCGCCTTCGGCGGCGCCGGCGGCTTCGGCCACCTGTCGCACTTCATCGGGAGTGGCAACCTGCAGATCGGCCTTGCGGCGCTCGGGACCGTTGAACGATACCGCCCGGCGGCGGCGGTCGGGCCCGAAAAATGTTTTGGTTTGTACGAACTCCCTCGGTTCGGCGATAATTTTGTTGATCCGCGAATAAAGCGATCTCGCCGAAATCGGTTTTGCCAGATATTCATGGACGCCGGCATCGCGGGCTTCCATGATCTTGTTCATTTCGGTATGGCCCGACAGCATGATGATCGGAACAAAGGGGTTGGGACTGTCGCTGCCGGTACGCACGAGGCGCACGAAATCCAAGCCATCCAGCGGCTGCATGTGATAGTCGGAGATGATGATGTCGGCGGGGAAATGGGTCAACTCGGCAAAGGCGTCGGCGGCGTCGTCGGCGGTTGCCACATTGCGCGTGCCGAGCGCATGCAGCAGGTTCTTGACCAGCATGCTCATATGCTTGTTGTCGTCGACTATAAGAAAATTCAGCCGCTCGATATCATACCGATCCTTGTCGGCCATCTTATAATTGCCCAGTCTCAACCATCAAGGTTTTACATGTGGGAACCATCCCCTTGGATTACCAGTATTTCTTGGTTTTGACCGCTAGTGGCCTGTATTGCCGTGAATTTGGCTCGCTGCGGCGGCATTATCAAAAAATTCAAGATGAATTACCGGCCATTGGGATCAAAATCGACAATAATTCCGGTGACTTGATCTGTATCAATTACGGGTATCCCCAGCTTCGTTATAGATTAAAATTCAAGGGCCTAGACGAACTTCTCCTACAGCACTTCCCTGTGCGACTTCGGCCCTTGATCATAGCTACCCTGAAACTCGCCGGCTCCTAATGGGGCCGGTTTTATTTTTGGGTTCCGTTTTTTTGGTCGGAACATGCTCTAGTGATTTCGCTCACATATTATTCGCGTACGATTTGGTAATCTCGGTATTAATCGAGGCCGGCACCTCCTCCCCCTTCCCAAACCCCACGGCCTCGTGGACCGAAGTTAAGCGCGACGGCCTTTTCCCCCAAGAAAGGCCGCCGCATTTTATTGCTGTCCAGATTTGGGCGCTCCGCTTCAGGCAAAAACCTCGGCGAACCGGTTGCCCATGAAATCCTCGAACGGGACTTGTTCGAGGCGCAGGAATCCCTGATCCGCCAGCTTGCCCTCGCGCTTGAGATCGACCAGCACCAAAACCCCGGCGGCGGTGGTCTTTTGAATGGCGCTGCGGCCCTCTTCCTCGGTATCGCCATAGACCTTGCGCACGAAACTTTCTTGGGCGAGCATGCCGCCTTGAAGGCCGGTGACGGTGACGAAGATGATGACCACGTCCTGGCGGGTGATGGGAATGCCGGTTTCGATCAAATGCTTGAAGGTCTCGCGGTTCTCGCACAGCTTTAGATCGTTCGCCAGCATCTGGATCATGTCCCGGTGGCCTGGATAGCGGACGGTCTTGTAGCTCAGGTTGCGCACCTTGCCGTCCAGGGTCTCGCACAGGGAACCGATGCCGCCCGAGGTCGCAAAGGCTTCGTAATTGACTCCATCCAGGGAAAACCGTTCCAGCCCCTCCAGCGGCAGGACCTCGCGCCGGGCACCGTCGTGGATGATCTCGCAGGGATTGCAGTATTCGTTGATCAGGCCCTCGGTGCTCCAGGTCAGGTTGTAGCGCAGCACGTTATCGGGAAACTGGGCGAGGGCGCCGACGCGCAGGCGCAAATCGTGGGCTTCGTCGAAGCCGTGCACCAGATGGTGGGCGACGATCGAGATGAACCCGGGCGCCAGTCCGCATTGCGGCGCGAACAATGTGCCGGCGCCCTCGGCAATCGCGCGCACTTCGCGGGTGGCGCTGACATCCTCGCTCAAATCGAAATAATGCACGCTCTCTTGGCGCGCGGCGGACGCCACCCGGGCATTCAGGAAATAGGGCAAGGCGTTGATCACCGCCCAACGGCCCTGAAGCGCTTCCTTAAGCGCCGCGCCGTCGGTGGCATCGACGACCAGCTTTTCGGCGCCTTCGGGCGCGCGCTCGGCCAGGCTGTCCGCGTCGCCGTCGCCAAGGGCCACCTGAAAGTCGCCGCTGTCAATCAGGCTTTGGGCGATGCCGACGCCGATCTTGCCCGATCCCAGAACCAGAATATTTGTCATCGCATGTGCCTCGATCCGGTGGCCATTGCTGCCTATATAATTCTATATAGTCCGATCCGAGGAGAAATCCCGCATGACCCGTGAAGAAATCTTTGCCGCCCTTGGACTGGATGCGGCGGCGCTGGCAGCGGCGGACAGCGACGCGCTGGCCGTCCGCTCGCCCATCGACGGTGCAGAGATCGCGCGCCTCGGTCTTGATACCGAGGCGGAAACGGACGCCAAGATCGCAAAAGCCGCCGCCGCGTTCGATATCTGGCGCGCCACGCCGCCGCCCCGGCGCGGCGAATTGATCCGGCTTCTCGGCAATGAGCTGCGCGCCGCCAAGGAACCGCTCGGCCGGCTGGTCAGCATCGAAAGCGGCAAGATTTTGGCCGAGGGCCTGGGCGAAGTGCAGGAAATGATCGATATCTGCGACTTCGCCGTCGGCCTCTCGCGCCAGCTTTACGGCCTCACCATCGCATCGGAACGCCCGGGCCACCGGATGATGGAAACCTGGCATCCCCTGGGTCCCGTCGGGGTGATCAGCGCCTTTAACTTCCCGGCCGCCGTCTGGGCCTGGAATTTCGCCATCGCCATCGTCTGCGGCGATCCGGTGGTCTGGAAACCTTCGGAAAAAACGCCGCTGACCGCCCTCGCCTGCCAGGGCTTATACATGCGTGCCGCCGAACGCTTCCAAGATGCGCCGGACGGCATGATGCAGGTGGTGATCGGCGGCGCCGATGCCGGCAAACAGATGGTCGGCGACACCCGCCTGCCCCTGATCAGCGCCACCGGCAGTTGCCGCATGGGAGCAACGGTGGGGCCGGCGGTGGCGGCCCGCTTCGGCCGATCGCTTTTGGAATTGGGCGGCAACAACGCGATGATCGTCACCGGCTCGGCGGATCTGGAGCTGGCGGTGCGCGCCATCCTGTTCGCCGCCGCCGGCACCGCCGGCCAGCGCTGCACCACTTTGCGCCGGTTGATCGTGCATCAAAGCATTCGCGATAACCTGACCGGACGGCTGCAAGCGGCCTATGCGGATATCGCCATCGGTGATCCGCTGCAGGGCGGCATCCTGGTCGGACCGCTGATCGACAAGCGCGCCTTCGATGCCATGCAGGATGCGCTGGCCCGGGCGGCGGCGGAAGGCGGCGTTGTCACCGGCGGCGAGCGGCTTTTCGCCGGCGAATACCCGGACGCCTACTACGTCCGCCCGGCGATCGTGGAAATGCCGGGCCAAACCGATCTGCTGCTGGAAGAAACCTTCGCGCCGGTCCTCTATGTCCTCGGCTACGAGGACCTCAAGGACGCCATCCGATTGCACAACGCATCGCCGCAAGGGTTGGCGTCGAGCATCTTCACCACCGATATGCGCGAAGCCGAATATTTCCTCTCCGCCGAGGGCAGCGATTGCGGCATCGCCAATGTCAATATCGGTCCCAGCGGCGCCGAGATCGGCGGCGCCTTCGGCGGCGAGAAGGAAACCGGCGGCGGCCGCGAATCCGGCTCCGATGCGTGGAGGGCCTATATGCGCCGCGCCACCAACACCATCAACTATTCCAGCGAACTGCCGCTGGCCCAGGGCATCCGCTTCGAGGTCTAGCCGCCCTGCCCTGCGGCGGCACGTATTAGATGGCAAGCGAAGTAATTTACCGCTTTTAATCGTAACGAGGGGAAGGCTAGTATGGGGCCGCCGCAATTTTCGGCGGATAATTGTTAATGATTAATATTGACCAGGAGGGGTATTCAGCATGTTAAAAACGAAATCGATTGCGTTGGCGGCGGCCATCGCGGCCATCGCCATGGCCGGCGCCGCCGAGGCGCAGACCAAGATCAAGATCGGCCGCACGCTCAGCGGCTCGGGCTTCCACGTACCCATATACATCGGCATGGAGAAGGGCTTTTTCAAAAAGGAAGGGCTCGACGCCGAATATGTCAGCATGACCGGCAAGGCGCTGGTCACCGCCGGCATTTCCGGCAATGCGGATTTCGTGCCGATCCCCGGCGGCGGATCGCAGGCAACCCTGATGGGCGCCGACCTTAAATATGTGGTCGGCGAATCGCTGATCTCGCAATGGGCCATCGTCGCCGATGCCAAGATCAAGTCGGTCCAGGACCTGAAGGGCAAGACCCTGGGTTACGGCCGCGCCGGCGCCGCCGATTATGACGAGGGCGAGATCGTCCTCAGCCGTTTCTTCAACATGAATGTCGGCCGCGACTACAAGGTGATCAGCTTCCAGAGCGAGTCCGACCGCGTCGCCGGCCTGATCAACGGCGATATTTCGGCCGGCCTGATGTCGTTCCCGACGGCGGCGCGCGCCCAGGCGGCGGGCTTCAAGATGCTGTTGAAGACCGGCCAGTACCTGCCCCGCGTCGGCGGCAGCGTCTGGACCCGGGCCAGCTACCTGAAGGATAACCGGCCAACGGTGAAGAAATTCATCCGCGCCATCGCCGGCTCGATCGAATATCTGCGCAACAACAAGGCCGGTTCGGTGGAAGTGATCATGAAGGAATTCGGCATCAAGAATAAGAAGCAGGCCGGCATCGTCTGGAACGAGATTCATGACCAGTATTCGCCCGACTTGCCCGTCGATCTGTTCAAGAAGCTGTTCGCCGGCCGCCACAAGCGCATGGTCAAGCGTAAGTTATGGCCGAAGGACAAGAAGCTGCCCGACGTGACCAAGTTCATCGCCCGCGGGGTGCTCGACGAAACCCTGCGCGAAATCGGCTATTTCCTGCAACCCAGGCCGAAGCCGAAGGCGAGCTGATCAAGGCGTTGATGTAATGCGAATGCGGCCCGGGAAAACCCGGGCCGTTTTTTTTATGCAGGGCGCAGCCCGGCTGGGGTTGGCAGGGTCCGGCCTGCGCAGCCGAAGCGGCCGCTTCGGCGGAGTATGCTCGGCCACGCGGGCGTCGTACTTGGCACCTGTTTTTATGCAGGACGCAGCCCGGCTGGGGATGGCCGGTTGGCCAGCCGGGCGTGAGACACGCTCAGGCGCGACCGGCTCGCGTCGACGCAAGCTCGGAGCTTGATGTGGAACTTTGGCCCCCCATCCCCGAGGTCGGCCGGCTGGCCTCCACCAAAACTCAAAGCCTAATATCCGCCTCCGAATTTCCGGAATCAGGTTCAGCCAACCGGCAGCGTTGACGAAATTTGCCGCATCTCAGCACCCGCTTGCCTGGAGCTATTGGCCAAGGATTATCCTGAACACCGGGATGAATGCATTGGCGTCTTAGCGCATCCCTACTCGGCGGCGGCTCTTTTCTCGGGCGCGGCGGCGCCGGCCACGATCGCATCGAGCCACGCCGACTGCACCGATCCGACCATCGCCAGGTGATCCCGGTTGGAATAAAGGCTCATATGGTTGACGCCCTCGATCACTTCGAGGGTCTTGTTCGGGTTGCTGATGCTGTTGAAGGCCGCCACTTCGAGATCGTGCGAAGTGATGTTGTCGCCCTCGGCGACGGTCATCAGCACCGGCGTATCGATGATCCGCTTGCAATAGGGTTCGACGTCGTAGTTGATCAGCAGTTCGAGGGATTCGATGGTGTTCCAGTGTTCGTGGCGTGGCGCCTCGGACTGTTTGATGGTGTTGAATACCTCGTGAATGGTCGGGAACGGCCAAACGCTGTCTTCGCTATTCGGGTCGAGCGCCGAAAACGCCATGTTGCCGCCCGCCTCGCCGCGATAGCGGCGGTCGCGGTCATCGGCCACCAGTCTCATCATATCGGCAAACCGGCGTTCGCCGTGGCAGCGGCGCATGGTCGGAAAACCGAAGACCACCGGAATCGTCGAAATGGCGAATTTGACGCGCGGATCGATGCCGGCAACGATCAGCACATGGCCGCCGCTGTAGGAAATCCCCCAGATGCCGGTGCGGCCCGGATCGACGTTGTCGAGGGTGGCGGCGAAACTCAGGGCGTTGCGGTAATCCTCGATCTGCTGCCAGGGATCGATGTGCTGGCGCGGCTCGCCCTCGCTGGCGCCGAGACAGCGGTAATCGAACAACAAGGTGCCGATTTCCTTGTCCTCGAAGAACTTGGCGTAATGGGGCATGACGATCTCTTTCACGTAACACCATCCACCGGCCATGACGACCAGCGGATGCGGCCCGTCGCCGTCGGGCAGGTACAGATCTCCCCGGCAGGTCACGCCTTTGCTGTTGAACTCTATTTCTCGTCTCATCTGTCTTTCCCCCATATTGGACACTTGGATTTGAATTCGCGGGAGCCTAAACACCGGTGGCGCCAGCGGCCACCAAATTTGCTATCTTCGTCAATCATAGCCCAATCAGGTTTAAATGCGATTGAATATTGCACTGGTCGTCGCGTCGGCAGCCAGGGGAACGAGCAACGGTATCGCAGGTTAACTGACTATGGGCCCTCAATGATGAGCGGTCGGTCGGTGAACCATTGACCTTCGCCTCTTTATCGCTCACACCGGAAAGGACCGGCGGCCAAGAGCCGCGCAAGGGAGCCCGACAAATGACCGATGCCGTAATCGTATCAACCGCCAGAACGCCGATTGGCAAGGCATTCCGCGGTGCATTCAATAACACCCATGGTGCCGTACTGGCTGGCCACGTTATCGAACACGCGGTCTTGCGCGCCGGCATCGAGCCCGATGAGGTGGAGGACGTGGTCATGGGGTGTGCCCTGCCGGAAGGCGCGACGGGCGGAAATGTCGCGCGCACTTCGGCAATTCGCGCCGGCCTGCCGGTGACCACCGCCGGAACCACCATCAACCGGTTTTGCAGTTCGGGCCTGCAGGCCATCGCCTCGGCTTCCCATCGCGTTATCGTCGATAATGTCCCGGTCATGGTGGCCGGGGGTGTCGAGTCCATAAGCCTGGTTCAAAACAACATGAACAACCACCGGGCAGACGAAGAATGGCTGAACCAACATAAGCCTGAAATCTGGATGTCGATGATCGACACCGCCGATATCGTGGCGGCGCGCTACCGCGTCAGCAGGGAAGACCAGGATGCGTACGCCCTCTCCAGTCAGCAGCGAACGGCGGCGGCGCAGAATGAAGGCCGGCTCGACGCTGAGATCGTCCCGATTACCACCGTTAAGATCGTAACCGACAAGGAAACCGGCGAGACCTCGGAACAGGAAATCACCGTCGACAGGGACGAATGCAATCGGCCGGGTACCGACATCGAAGGCCTATCCAATCTTCAGCCGGTGATGGGCGAGGATAAATTCATCACCGCCGGAAACGCCAGCCAGCTTTCGGACGGCGCTTCGGCGTGCGTCATCATGAGCGACAAGGAGGCGCAACGCCGGGGTATCGAGCCGCTTGGTATATTCCGCGGCTTCACCGTCGCCGGTTGCGAGCCGGACGAGATGGGAATCGGACCGGTATTTGCCGTGCCGCGCCTGTTCGAACGAAATGGCCTTGGGATGGATGACGTTGATCTCTGGGAACTCAACGAGGCCTTCGCCGTCCAGGTTGTCTATTGCCGGGACAGGCTGGGCATACCGCCGGAAAATCTCAACGTAAACGGCGGCTCGATTTCGATCGGCCATCCCTACGGCATGAGCGGCGCCCGGATGACCGGGCATGCCTTGATCGAGGGCAAGCGGCAGGGCGCCAAGTATGTGGTGGTGACGATGTGCATCGGTGGTGGTCAAGGCGCCGCCGGACTGTTCGAAGTGGTGTAAAGCAGCCCAGCCGGAACAAATCACATTCGCCGCGGCCGCGGGCCCGGGCTGCTGGTTTTTCGCCGTCTATCCGGTAATCGCCTTGGCGACGTTGCCCACCGCCTCGACGCCGTCGCCGACATCGAAAAAGCAGATGATCCGGCACGGGCAGGATTCGAGCCCGTCATAGCGCCACGGGAAGGCGCCGACGATACAGCGCTGGTTGAGCACGGATTCGATATCGCCGCCGACATTCTCCGCATGGATGAGGCCTTCCTGGAAGGCATAGGAGTGGAACGGGAAGATATCGGATTTGACGGCGCGGCCGGAAAGCTTGTGGGTGTATTCGTATTCGCCGAAGAATTCCTCGGCCGGCATGCCGACCTTTTCGGCGAATTGCCGGGCCAGATCCGGGCGCATGTGGCGGATCGAGGTGTTCATCGGATGATCGCCGGAACCGACATCGATGCCGAACCATTTGATCTTTTTGTCGAACATCCATTCCAGCAGTTCCATCTTGCCGCCCGGATGCATGCAGAAATAACGCACCAGATCCTGCTGCGCCTGACCTTCGTAATAGCGGTGGTAGCCGGTGTGAATGATCAGGATGTCACCGTCCTCGATATCGACCGGCGCCGCCTCGAGCATCGCCGGCGTGATCGTGTCCCAATCCCCGACGGCGCCGGATATGTCGACGACGGCGCCGGCGCCGACCAGATAATCAAGGGCATAGGAGCCCATATCGCCCTGTTCGTCGGTGGCGTGCATGGCGCCGTCGATATGGGTGCCGGCATGCATCGCCGTGTCGATGCGCTGGGCGACGATCGAACCGGTCTGCAGATTCTGCGCGTAATACATCTTGTTGCCGGCGTATCCGACCCAGCCCGGCGTGTGCACGTTCATCATGTGCGACAAATCGACCATTTTCATCGGCGTCCCCCCTAGTCATCTGGAACCGAATAACGATACATTAATAGAATATTCGGTAATACCTTCGCAGAGATTTTTTC
>NZAK01000065.1 GCA_002687515.1 Rhodospirillaceae bacterium | reverse complement strand
TACCGGGACAACCCGCAACACCTCGCGTGATGCATCAAATTAAGTGGACTGGAATTACTCCGCCATGGTGGTGTACTTTTACTCCGGCCAGTGGTGGATATTTACTCCGGCGTTGACAGATCGATGCCGAGGCGCGGTTCCTGAAAAAATACGTGCCCGGCTTCGAGAACGCGGCGCTGTCCAATGTGGGCCGCTATGTGGGGATCCGCGATGGCCGCCATCCGGTCGGCGAATATGTATTTTCGATCGAGGACGTGCTCGCCGGGCGCCGTTTCGCCGACGCGGTGACGGCGCCGATGCGCAAGAGCTTCTTTTGGGACGATTACCGGAAGCACGATTTCGAGGTGCCGTTCCGCTGTTTCCTGCCCAAAAAAATCAGCAACCTGTTGCTGACCGGCGCTTCGCTGTCCTTCACCTACGAGACCATTTTCATGGTCATGCGCAATTTCGCCTGGTGCACGCAGACCGGCGAAATCGCCGGCCACGCGGCGGCGCTCAGCGCCGAGAAGGGGATTTCGCCGAAGGAGCTGGAATGGCGCAGCCCCTATTTCGATTAACCGGAACCAGACGCCGCAGGGGCGGGTTTTAACCCGCCCCTGCCATTTATTCGAATCGCCCGCGCGGGCACCGCCTTGTTACTTCCAGAAATAATCCGGCGGTCGTGTTTCGGTTTTCGAGGTGGCGCCGGTCTTGATGACGACGCTCTTGTGGTGGGCGTAGACGTTCGGCTGCTCGACGAAGGGCAGGATGTAGGACATCTTGTTCACCTGATCCATCGCCTTCTGATAGATCGCCGTGCGTTTCTTCAGATCCATCACGCCATTTCCGGTCTTGCGCGCGTTCTGGATGATCGGATCCTTGGAATAATCACGGTTGGCGCCGAAGAAGAAGTTCATCAGGTTGGATGTGTTGGGCTGCGCGAAGGTCGGATAGCCGGCATAAAGGGCGGTCAATTCGCCGCGGCCGCGGCGCTTGGTATAGACCGGCAACGGCATCGCGCGAACGGTGGCGCGAATGCCCACTTTACGGACCTCACCGGCGATCGCTTCGGCGATTTCCTTGTAGGGTAAAAAGGCGCTCAGCTCCATGTCGAAGCCGTTGGGGAAACCGGCTTCGGCCAACAGGCGCTTGGCGCCGGCGGGATCGTAGCCCAGCGGATCAATGGTATGGGCGCAGGCGATGTTGTCGGGATAGCAAACCGCCTTCGGGCGAAGCGCAATTTCATGACCGGCGACAAAATTCTTGATCACCTTTTCCCGGTCGATCGCCTTGATGAATGCCCGGCGCACGCGAATGTCGGTGAATTTCTTGTTCTTGGACCGCCCGGCCGCATCCAGGGTGATGTAGTTGATAAAGCGGGTCGGGAAAGCCGTGATCCGTAAATCCGGATTTTTCCGGAATTCCTTTATCATGTCCGGCGTCGGATTGCGCAGCACCTGAACTTGTCCGGTCAACAGTGCCGCGACCTGTGTCTGCTTGTCGGGCATCGAAATGCCCTTGACGTTCTTGATCGGCGCCCGGCGATGCGGGAAATATCCGACCGATTCTTCGTTGCGCTGGATATGGGCGCCCGATTGCCGGTCCAGCTTGATCAATTTATAGGGGCCCGTGGTCGAAGCCGATTTGGCGCCATAGGTGGCCTTGTCCTTCATTTTGGAATGCACGCCCTTGTCGAAAATCTGGAACCGGTAGGCATAGAGGAAGAGATCGTCGTGCTTCACTTTTTTCGCCGTCAGGCGGATTTTGGTCGGGCTCAGGACCTCGATCTTGCTGTGCCAGTTGTAACGGCCCTTGAAGCGGATTTTCAGTTTCGGATCGGCGACATAGCGGATCGTGTAGGCGATATCCTCGGCGGTGAATTTGTTACCGCTGGAAAATTTCAAGTCATCGCGCAGTTCGAATTCGATCGTCCTGTCGTCGATCCGCTTCCACGATGTGGCCAGTTCCGGCACCAGCTTCTTCTTATGTTCATCGAAACTGATGATCCGGCTGTAATAGGCGCGCGCCCATTGCCCGGTTTCGTTCGACGGCGAATTGTAGCTGTCGATGGTGGGGAACATGTCGATGATGGCGAGCCTGATCTCACCCTTTGATTTCTGCGCCAGGGCCGGTCCAGCCGCCAAGATCGCGGCAAATACCGTACCGGTTAGAATCGTGGTATTTCGTCTGAACATTGGTATCTCCCTAGTTTGCCTGTGATTTTGTTGCGCCGCTGTTTGTTTCATCGGGGTGCTTTTGCCGCGGCAATGGAAGGAGCCTAACGCGGTCAGCCGACCAGATCAAATTACTTGATGTATTAATCTACAATTAATCGGCCGTGAATCGGAAATTTACATGGAAAGAACCGGCCAAATGAGTGAAACTTAGGCCATCGAGCGCCGATCAGGGAAGCGTCGGCGGGCCATAACATTCCGGCAGGGGTCGGAAAAAACCAGTTAAAAGGATAGCCAGTCATGCGCACGCATCTACATATCGATCTCAACACCCGCTCCATCGAACGCCAGGAAAAAGACGGCGAAGACGTCATTCGCGCCGGACGCTATTTGATTGCCAAAACCCTTTTGGACCGGGGTATCGCCACGGTCGATCCATTGTCGCCGGAAAACCCGTTGATATTTTCCGCCGGCCCCTTCGCGGGCACCAATTTTTCCAACGCCAACCGTATAAGCGTCGGCTGCAAGAGCCCGCTCACCGGCGGCATCAAGGAGGCCAATTCGGGCGGCACCTTCGCCTTCGCCCTCGGCCAGTTGGAGCTTTGCGGCCTGACCCTCGACGGCGCTTCCGAAGAATGGGTGGTGATCCGCATCCCCAAGGATGGCGACATCACTTTCGAAGATGCAAGTCCTTACCTGGGTAAGGGCACCATGGATACGGCGAAACTCCTGTTCGACAAGTACGGCGACAAGGTCAGCCTCTGCATCTGCGGGCCGGTCGGCGAATATCAGGGTCTGATGGCCGGTGTTTCCTTCACCGATCCGGAACAGCGGCCGACGCGGATTGCGGCGCGCGGCGGCGTCGGCGCCGTGATGGGCTCGAAAAAGGTCAAGGCCATCGTCGCCGATATGAACAAGATGCCCACCTTTCACGACCGCAAGAAGCTGATGGGTTCGGTCCGCGAATACGGCAAACGGCTCGACGAAGACGCTATGATCGATAATTTCCGCAAATTCGGCACCGCCATGATGGGCGATTTCACCAACAAGGTGGGCGGCTTGCCGACCCGCAATTTCTCGGCCGGCACCCTCGTCGGCCCGGACGATGGTCCCTTGAAACTGGGTGGCACCTTTGTCCGCGAGCAGACCCTGGAGCGGGGCGGCGAGACCACCCACTCCTGCATGCCCGGCTGCATGATCCAATGTTCCAACGTCTATGTCGACGCCAAGGGCGAAGAGCTGTGTTCGCCGCTGGAATACGAATCCCTGGGGCTGATGGGCAGCAATTGCGGCCTCACCGACCCCGATGACGTGGCCCGCCTGAACCACATCGCCAACGACCTTGGCGTCGATTCGATCGAGGCCGGCGCCACGCTCGGCGTGCTGATGGAGGCCGGCGAGGGCGAGTTCGGCGATCCCCTATTCATGGCCAAGGCGCTTGAAGATATCTTCGCCGGCACCGAACGCGGCAAAATCCTGGCGCAAGGCACGGGGCGCGTCGGCGGGCATTACAATGTGGCGCGCGTCCCGGTGGTTAAGAATCAGGGGATCAGCGCCTATGATCCGCGCGAGATCGAGGTGACCGGCATTTCGATGATGGTCACCGCGCAAGGCGCCGACCACACCGCCGGCAATGTTCCCGCCCTAGTCTGCGCCGAGATGACGACCGAGGAATTGGCGGCTGTCAGCTATGAGGCTCAATGGAACTGCGCCGCCGCCGATTCCTTAGGGCTTTGCCTGTTCGGCCGCTCGGTGACCGGCGAGAGTATAGATTTCTTGGTCGAGGCCTTGAACCAGGCGCACGGCACCGGTTTCGATGAAGGCTTTTTCCAGGAATTGGGCGTCGAAGCGCTCAAGATGGAATGGGACTTCAACAAACAGGCGGGCTTCACCGAAGACGACGACGAACTGCCTTCGTTCTTCTTCGACGAACCCATCGAGCCGACCGGCAAGACCCAGCGCCACAGGGCCGCCGAGGTCAACAAGGCGATGCGTGCGTTAGTTGGTTAGCCGCCGTCCCGTGTATTCATTCGATGGTGGCTCCGTGCCGCTTTAGGCGCCAGGAGAATGCTCATGCCGACACTGCTTGTCACGGGCGCCAACAGGGGCTTGGGATTGGAACTGGTGCGTCAGTATCTGGACGATGGCTGGAACGCCGTCGCCTGCTGCCGGAACCCGGACGCCGCCGATGGATTGCGCGCATTGGCGTCCGGCGCCGGCGATCGCCTCAACATCCAACGCATGGATGTCAACAACGCCGATGAAATTACCGCCGTCGCCAAGGTGTTGGATGGCGCCCCGATCGATCTGCTGATCAACAATGCCGGCATCGTCGACAGTTACGGCACCGGCGTCGCCGAGGGCAACGACGATCCGGACCTGAAAAACTACGATCACGAATTTTGGCTGGAAATCCTCAATACCAACGTCGTCGCGCCGGGCCGCGTCACCGGCGAATTCGCCGACAACGTGGCGGCCAGCGATAAAAAATTGGTCGTCATGATGACATCCGGCTTGGGCTCAATCGCCAATACCTGGCAGGGCGGGCGTTACGCCTACCGGACCAGCAAGGCCGGGCTGAATATGCTGACCCGCAGCGCCGGCGAATGGCTGGAGGCGCGCGGCATCACGGTGATCGCCATCGCGCCGGGCTGGACGCGGACCGAATTGGGCGGCCCCAACGCGCCGACCGCGGTCGAGGCTTCGGTCGCCGGCATGCGCGCCATCTTCGAGAAATTGACCATCGAAGACACCGGCACCTACTGGAATTTCGACGGCCAGCAATTGCCTTGGTGAAGGCACGGATATTTCAGGATCGAATTTTTTCGATATCCAGTAGTCAGAAGAGGGTTGGTTTCGGTATGTGCCATGTCCGCTGTGGATCCCAAAGCCGGCACAACAGAAAACCCAGGAGAATTCTCGTAACGCAGTCTTAATTGGTCATTCTAATTTGATGCCGAACAAAATTGGTTTTACCGGTCCTGGACCGATTCCGTGATGCGGCGGGCAATATCGGCTTCTTCACCGTCTATTTGGAACGCTGTTTCAATCGCCCGTGCCAGTTCGGGGAGCAGCCTGAGGTCCTTGGGCTCCGGGACCTCTGGGGTGGCCATTATATTCGCCACAACACCCAGTATGGACTGGCACAATTCTCCGACATGATCGAATTTCGTGCCCTGCATGCGGTTGGCGATATCCTCGCCCGATATCTGCAGGCGCCGTAACGGATCGGAAACATCGACGGCCGCCTTGCCGTTTACGTATAGGGGCAGCAATTTGTCCACCAGATAACTTATCTGGACGGCGTTTCTGGTCATTTTTTGTTCGTTGAACAATTCGGAAAACAGCTCGACTTCGCGCCAGTACGCCGCATCACCCATGCCACCTGAGGCTCTGGCCTTTAATGGATTTGGGACTTCGAACTCAGGTATTTCCACAGTGCCGGGCCGATGCTTTTTACGCCGCGCCGGGCCGATGTAATCCGATGTCACGACAAACTGCTTGCGGTCGTTGATAAACGAATTGACCCTTTTGCTCACCATGCCGGTGGTTATCGGTTTAAGAATCAAATCGTCGCAACCGGCGTCGATAATACTTCTGATATCTTCCGGCGACGGGTCCAGGGCAATGGTTATAATCACGATGAATGGATTCTTGCCGAGTGCGTGGTGCCGGACGTTTCGAATAATTTCGAATATGTCGCCCTCGGGCATTAGATGATCGGCAATGAGCAGATCGACATCGTCTTTGCCGATGGCATTGTGGATTACTTCAATATCGTCCGTATCGAAGATTGCGCTGAAGCCTTCCTGCCGCAAAATCTGCTTAATTTCTCGCCGATTTTGCTGGCCGGCGTCGGCAATCGCCACTTTAATATCTGCTAGTTCATTGCTGGCCATCAGTGGTTCCAGTCCCTAGTGTGCGATCCGACAATTCCCGGGCAACAACTAAATCCTCTCCGACCATACCCAAATATCACCTCCATTAGAAGATTTTGCTCATCGCAGCGGTCCAATGCCCGCTTTTGGCTATTCGCGGACCATTCAGCGGTTACAATTTGATGTCCGCTTTGCACCCCGAAAGATGCTATGAGGCTGAAGGATGCTGCACCATGCTCCTTCGTAGTTTCACTGGCCATCTGAAGGAGCGGTACGATGACGAATGTTTCAGCAACCATTTCCAACAAACAGTCCATTTACGCGGCGTTAGAGTTGAGCAAGAACAGCTGGCTGCTGGCGATCCAGGTTCCGGGACGGGATAATCCAAGCCTGCATCCGATCAAGGGCGGTGATGCCGAGGGGCTGATGGCAAAGCTCGATGCGGCGCGGCAGCGCGTGGCCAAGGATGCGGGTCAGACGCCGGCGGTGACGTTGTGCTACGAGGCCGGCTACGACGGTTTTTGGTTGGCGCGGTTCCTCGAGCAACGTGGCATCACTTGTCAGGTGATGGAGCCGGCCAGCTTGCAGGTCAACCGGCGGGCGCGGCGGGTGAAGACTGACCGCATCGATGTCGAGAGTATTCTTCATACGCTCATTGCCTGGTGCCGCGGTGAGCGTCATGTCTGCTCGATGGTGGTGGTGCCGAGCGTCGAGGAGGAGGACCTTCGCCGCTGTCATCGGGAACGGGATCGATTGATCCGTGAGCGGACAGCCCACATCAACCGGATCAAGGGTCTGCTGTTTGGTCAGGGCATTCGCGGCATCAATGTCAAATCGCGCACCAAGACCTTGAAGCCGGCGGAGCTGGTTACCGGAGATGGCCGGCCCTTGCCGGAACGTCTCGGCCGGGAGATCAGCCGCGAGATCGAGAGGCTGGCCCAGGTACAGGCGCAGATCGTCGAGATCGAGCGTGAGCGTGATCACCCGGCGACCTCCTGCGAGGCGACGGAGCGTAAGCGTCACGATCTGTTGCGCCTCAAGGGCCTGGGTCCGGCCTTATCCTCGACCCTCACGCGGGAGGTCTATTACCGGCAGTTCAGCAATCGGCGGCAGCTGGCCAGCTATATCGGGATTGCGCCCAGTGCCTATGACAGCGGCGAAGGTCATCGCAGCCAAGGCATCTCCAAGGCGGGCAATCGGCTGGCCCGGGTGGCCATGGTCGAGGCCGCGTGGCTTTGGCTCCGGCATCAACCGGATAGCGCATTAAGCCAGTGGTTTCATGACCGCACCCAGGGTCAAAAGGGGCGTACCCGGCGTATCATGATCGTTGCTCTGGCGCGCAAACTGGCAATCGCCCTCTGGCGGTATCTGGAAACCGGGCTGATCCCGGAGGGCGCCAGCCTAAAATCTAGAGGGCGCTAACGTCAGCAAAAAGATCCAATAGGCCTGACGTTGGCTTGCGGGTTGGATGCGCGACTGCATGTCCGCTTGGCGAAACTGCCGTCCGAAAGATTAGTCCCATCNCCCGNTTTGTNATGGTCCATGTATGCAGCATTGTGGCAAGCCGGATCGGAGCTGCCGGATATAAGTTGATGCGATCATTCGCTCGAAACTTGGAACCCGTTGCGAGACCCGCCCATATCGAAAAGGCCAATCATCGGAAATGACCATCATGCAAATTGAAATAAAACCGCCTTGACAGAAAGTGCCTCATATAAGCGGACATCCGCGCCAAATACGCCGAATGACGGCTTTTGATGCGAAGCCGACACTGGCGCCGTCAGCTTACCCCTGATCATACACCTTCTTATTCAGCAATTTCTGGCACGACATCTATTGTTATACAGGGTTTTCTGTATGATTTATTAGATACGGACCGTCTGCGAATATCTCCCGTTTAAATAAGATCATCGCGTTTAATCAATCCACTTCTAAGAATATGAAATTCAATTTGCATTTAGAACCAATTCATCAACCGTTGCCCGGTATTAGGAAAATCATTTCCGATTTATCGGTCATTCACCTCAGTAATGCCGTCATAGCATTTCTATTTGCGGCTTCTGCTCCGATCGCAATCGTTTTGGCGGTTGGCACGGCTGGCGGACTCACGGAAGCTGAAATGGCATCCTGGATATTTGGTGGGTTTGCCCTGAATGGGCTGCTCTGCATCATAATTTCTATCGCTTACCGACAACCTCTGGCTTTTTTTTGGACCATTCCCGGTTCAGTGCTCGTCGGGTCCGCACTCCAGCAATCCAGCTTTCCAGAGGTAATAGGGGCATTCTGTGCAACAGGTCTGTTGCTGCTTGTTCTCGGCCTGAGCGGTTGGGTAAAGCGGGTCATGGCAGTTTTGCCGATGCCAATCGTTATGGCCATGGTCGCCGGGGTGTTTTTGAAGTTCGGCCTTGATTGGATACGTGCACTGGGTGATGACCCGAGGGTCGCGGTTCCGATGACCGCGGCCTTCATTTTGCTTTCGCTGAAAAGTTCCGTAGCAAAACGATTTCCTCCGATGATTGGTGTGCTCGTAGTCGGGATTATGGCAGTCATTATTGCAGGTTCATTTCATCCCGACACCAAATTTCATTATCAATTGGTCACACCAACCATTTTTCAACCTGAGTTTTCGTTGGCAACAATGGTTGAACTGGTGATCCCCTTAACGGTGACTGTACTGGCGGCGCAAAACGCCCAGGGCATAGTCATCCTTCGCAATGTCGGCCACAATCCTCCGTCTAATATGATCACCGCAGCTTGCGGAGGTTCATCGATCATTACCGCGATATTCGGTTCTGTTTCGACCAGCCTTACGGGTCCGGTAAACGCTATTTTGTCGAGTGGTGGAAAAGTTGAACAGCAATATATAGCGGCGGTTATCATCGGGTTATTGGCGTTCATGTTTGGCATCCACGCGCCACTATTGACGAAATTTCTATTGGCGATGCCAGCTTCCTTTATTGCCACCCTCGCCGGTTTGGCGTTGATACAAATATTGCAGAGTTCCTTCGTCGTATCATTTGGAGGTGCTTTTACGCTTGGCGCATTGGTGTCATTTCTCGTTACGTTGGCTGACCAATCCCTATTCAATATCGGAGCGCCATTTTGGGGCATGGTATTCGGACTGGCCACATCTTGGTTATTGGAGAGAAAAGACTTCGCTGGCGAAGCGAAATAGAATTAGGTAGGGCTGGTGTCGGCTTCTGACTCATGCCGGACATGAGGACTCTACAAATGGATTGCGGGTCAAATAGTTCGGTGTCGGCGATGCAATATTATTGTCTCAAGTTACCGGCATCATTGCGCGGTAGTTAACCAGCAACTCCTTGAATTTTGGCGCTACCTTTCGTCCCGCTACGGCATGCGGGGCGTCATCGTCTTCGCTTTGACCCGGATACTCCTCAAGCGCCTGATAGCTAGCGCGCGCCGTGACACGTTCCCACCAAGTCTGTAGATGCGGGCGGCCTTCCATCCAAAGATCCAATAAACGCAATAAATCAAGAACTTTGATAAAAGGAGCATGAGTGGTTTCGACCAAACTAATGTCATCACCCATAATCCAGGGTCGGCCATCAGAAAGCGTTATCTCCGCCTTCGCGAAAATGCGCTCCCAAGCACCGACGGCACGCAAGACATAAGGCGAATCGAGACCTTCGCGAATGCAGGATTGCTGGCGATGGATGCGGTCAATATCCGTCACCTGTTTCCAGCGAGCCTCCATTTTCTCGATGGGTACGGCGAGGCGGAACTTGGTGACAAAGTTGATCGAAGCGGTTGCTTGATAGCCAGATTCGTCGCAGTCCTTGATCCATTCGTCCATATGGGCCCGATCTACCGGGTCGTCCGGAGACAAGGCCGGTGCGCTCTTAAGTCCATCAATATAGCGGCATATAATAGAAGACTCTCTTATCGCTTTGCCGTTATGGATCAGTGTGGGAACTTGAGACTTCGGGTTGAGCTTCTGGTATTCCGGCGTGAACTGGTCGCCGTTCATCAACACAATTTTATGCGGCACCCAGTCGTCGATACCTTTTTCCATCAATGTCATCACCGCCCGGTTCGAACAGATGGAGTCAGCTTCTTCCAGGTAATACAGTTCAAGCATTTGGGCACCCAATATATTCCAGTAATCAGATTATACATTCGTGGAAGCGACGCAAACGTCCACTTTTGGCTATGCAGACTTAAGGGCGTGTGAATTTAACGTCAAATTTGCCCCCGAAGGCGGACCTTCCCGAGCATGACGGCGAAGGTCAGCCTGAACCCACAGTGGACATCGTTAACTATTTACCTAACAGATTGCCTCCGTCGCAACTTCATCTAGAATATAGGATCGAAGGATATTCCTATCGTTGAGGCACAACAGCGCAACCAAATAAGATTTGGCGATCCAGATGATATCCCCGGGATAGCGGACAAGCTCCTCGTCGCCGTCGACAAGCGAATTGCCGCGCTGCACGATGAAGAGAAGGGTCGAACGGCGGCCCGATGTGAACCGCCAATAGCCAAGATTTAATCAAGGAGTATGTTATGTCACGTTTAGAGCCATTAGATTCAAGTCAAACAGGCGATGCCGGCACCGCATTAAAATTAGCCGAAGAGCGCTTAGGGTTCGTCCCCAATAGTTTGCGCATTATGGCCCGTAAACCTGAAATCACCGCCGCCTATAGCAACTTGTCTCACGCCATCTGGACCAAAGGCTCTATTTCCGGCGAACTTAAAGGACTGATTTCTCATATTACAAGTCGATCTGCGACCTGCGGCTATTGTACAGCGCATACCGCCGGGATGGCGCTCGCACGGAATGCCAGCGAGGAAAAGCTCAATCATATATGGGAATATGAAACCAGCCCGTTGTTTAACGATGCTGAAAGAGCTGCCCTCAAAGTTGCACAACTTGCCGGCCAAGTCCCGAATGGAGTGAGTGACGAAGATTTTAATCAGCTCAAACAGCATTTTGACGAAGAGCAGATCGTCGAGATCGTTGCATTGATCTCGCTATTTGGGTTTCTCAATCGGTGGAACGATACAATGGCAACTCCATTAGAAGATGCCCCGAGAGAGATTGGCGAAAAACATCTAGCAAATTGGGGTTGGAGCGTTGGCAAGCATTCCAGCTGAACATACCGAATACCTGTGATAAAATTTCACGATGTCCGCTTATGGAAGCAGCGGACATCGCAGCCAATATTGAATTGGGCGTTCCCAGGCAACCGCTATTTCGGGACAGTATACTTAATTCCAACGCTTATGCCTCGTTAATTAGCCTGTCCCGAATTAGCTCCGGCGGCCATCCTCGACGCCATCTTCGATGCCGTCGGCGTCCGTATCCATTCCCTGCCGGCCACCGCCGAAAAGGTGTTGCGGGCGATCAAGGAAAACGCGCCGGGGAGGGCCCAGCCCGCGTGGGGATGGCCGGGTCGGCCACGCGGGCGTCGATCTAGGCACCTGTCAGCAAACCAGGCCCTGCCGGCGGCGGCGTAACGGCTCAGGCGTTCTTCACGGCGCGCGCCAGGGTATCGGAATCGAACGCCGGGCAGGTGAGTACCTTGCCGTAGCCTTGCGATCCGTACCAGACGGAAAAGGCGAGCAACGCCTCTGGCTCGCCTTCCAACACATCAACAAAATCGAAGGCGCCTTGGATGTAGTAGTTGGATTCCAGGGTGATGCCCAGCTCATCCAGCTTGGCCTTGGCGCTGGCGATCCGTTCATCATGTCTGGCTGTCCATTCCGCGCTTAGCGATCCGAGCAAAACGTATTTCATTTCCCACCTCCATGGTTGAACCGAGGAAAAAGGAACAAACGTTCGGAACCCCGATTATAGCATAAGGCGCGCCTCCGGGCACGGACCGATCGGTTATCCGCTAGCCGGATAGCGCCTGCTTGCGGTCCTCGTATTCGTCGCGGTCGATCTCGCCGCGGGCGAACCGTTCGTCCAGGATGTCGAGCGCCGATTTCCCCCTTTGCGCGGGCGGATGTTGCGCCGTGCCGCCGAGCCAGCGCACGACGACGACGATGGCAACGACGATCAGAACGACAAACAGGATCATCAGGATCGGACCGAAGATCATGCCGCCGCCCCAGCCGCCCATCATGTGGCCGTAGCCGTCGGCCCTGCCGGCGCCATTGGCCCAAGCCGTGGCCGGCAACAGGAGCGCAAACACCCATGGCACGGATCGCAGCGCAAGGTTTTTCATGATTCTCTCCTTTTCTCGACGACACGGCAAATTAGCAGGGCATCCAGGTTTCCACCTTGACCGTCGTTAACTTCGATTTGGGTTGGTTGGGTTCGCAGCCACTACTCCGCCAACATTGTTTCCGGTGCGTCGGTGTCGTGTTCGAACTGAAGCGCCGCCAGATGCGCGTAAAGCGGGCTCGATTGCAGAAGTTCGGTATGGGTGCCGCTGGCAACCAGGCGACCCTGGTCGATGACCACGATGCGGTCGGCGCCGATCACCGTCGCCAGCCGGTGGGCGATGACCAGGGTGGTGCGCCCGGCCTTCAGCTTTTCCAGGGCCGCCTGCACCAGCCGCTCGCTTTCCGCGTCGAGGGCGCTGGTCGCTTCGTCCAGCAACAAGACCGCCGGATCGCGCAGCAAGGCCCTCGCCAGCGATATGCGCTGGCGCTGGCCGCCCGACAGGCGCACGCCCTTTTCGCCCAAAAAAGTGGCGAAGCCATCCGGAAGCTGGTCCAGGAATTCGTCCGCCGCCGCCGCTTCCGCCGCCCGGCGCACCGCCGCGTCGCCGGCTTCGGGGCGGCCATAGCGGATGTTTTCCAAACCGTCGGTCGAGAAAATCACCGGATCCTGGGGCACCAGGGCGAAGCGTTCGCGCACTGCCTTGGTGTCGGCGAGCCGGACATCGACGCCGTCCAGGCTGATGCTCCCCCGGCTCGGATCGTAGAAGCGCAGCAAGAGCTGAAAGACGGTGGATTTGCCGGCTCCCGAGGGGCCGACCAGGGCCACCGTTTCGCCGGGCGCGACGTTCAGCGAAAACTCAGCCAAGGCCGCCTGACCGGGGCGCGACGGATAGTGGAAGGTGACGTTGTCGAAACTGACCCGCCCGGCGGCCGGCGCCGGCAGCGGCAGCGGCACATCCGGCGGTGCGATGTCCGGCTCCGCTTCCAGGAGTTCGATCAGCCGCTCGGTGGCGCCGGCGGCGCGCAACAGCTCGCCGTAAACCTCGGAGATGACGCCGACGGAAAAGGCGACGATGGTTGCGTAATAGATGAAGGCCGCCAGCTCGCCGCCCGAGATCTCGCCGGCCTGCATGTCGCGCCCGCCGATCCACAGAATCACGCCGATGGCGCCGAACACCAGCAGGACAACCATCGCCGTCAGAAGCGCGCGCATGCGGATGCGGGATACGGCGACACTAAACGCGCCCCAGACCTCACCGGCGAAGCGGCGGCTGTCCTCGGCCTCGTGGGTGAAGGCCTGGACCGTGCGCATGGCGTTGATGGTTTCCTCGGCGAAGGCGCCGACATCGGCGACCCGGTCCTGGCTGGCCCGCGACAGCCGCCGCACGCGGCGCCCGAAGATCATGATCGGCGCGACGACAACCGGCACCACCAGCAGCACCAGGCCGGTCAAAACCGGGTTGGTGACGAACAGCATGATGACGCCGCCGACCAGGTTGAAGGCGTTGCGCATGGCGATCGATGCGGAACTGCCGATCACCGATTGCAGCAGGGTTGTGTCGGTGGTCAGCCGCGACAGGACCTCGCCGGTCTTGGTCACTTCGAAAAAGCCGGCATGCAGGGTCATCACCCGGTCGAACACCGCCTGGCGCAAATCGGCGACCACCCGCTCGCCCAGCCAGGACACCAGGTAGAAGCGGATCGACATGCCGACCGCCATGACCGCCGACAGGGAAAGCAGCATGATCAGCGCCCGGTCGAGGGCCGCCGAGTCGCCGCCGGCAAAGCCGCTGTCGATCAGTTGGCGCAACCCCTGGCCGAGCGCCAATATGGCCAGCGCGGTCACCGAGAGGGCGGTGACGGCGGCGATGACCCGCCGCCAATAGGGTTTTAGGAAGCCGGCCGTGCGTGACAGGTATCTGAGGTTTTTGCCCTTGGGGCGTTCGAATTCAATGCTGGATCTGGCCAAGGACTGTTTCCCGAGCGGACGAGTGGGTACGGCGTTTAATATGGGCTGGGCAGGCCCGCCGGGCAAGGCCGGCGCCCCCCGGAGAGTCAGCTTAGGCGGCCGGCGCCACCGACAACCGGCCGGTTACGCCGTGCCGTTCGATCAGGCTCCGGACCAGCCCGCTGGCCTTCGCCAGCTCGACGAATTGGCGCAAAAACGCGGCCCCGGCCTGGTTGGCGCGCGGCGTGCCGACCGCCTGCTGCACGGTGGTGAAGTAGCCGTCCAATAGGCGCGAACCTTGCAGTTTCTCGGCGAGCGGCAACAGCGCCGGGCGGAGGCCGGCCAGGGCATCGCAATTCTCACCGGTAAACAGCTGGAACGCCGCATCGACCCCCTTGACCCGCGCCAGTTGGGCGTGGGTCAGGCTGCGGCTGAGGTAAAGGTCGTAGGCGCTGCGCTCCGATACCGCGATGCGCACGCCGTCCCGGTCGACATCATCGATCGATTGCAGGGGCGAGCCACCGGGGACCAGATAGGTGGCCTCGATCTCCACATAGGCGGCGGTGAAGGCGATGCTTTCGGCGCGCGCCGGTTCCGCCGCGATCAGGCCGATATCCCACAGATTTTGATCGGCGGCGTCGGCCACCTCACCGGGCGCGGCGTATTGCACGTAAGCAACCTCGGCGCCCAAGGCTTCGGCGATGGCGCGCGCCATATCCGGGGCGACGCCGGCCGGGTCGCCGTCCGCCGTTTTACCCGTCACCAGCAGCGGATTGGCCATGTTGATGCCGGCGCGCAAAACACCGTCGGATGTAAGCTCGGCAAATGCGTCTTCGGACATGATCGCTGGTTCCGGCTCTTGCTGGCGGAGGGAGGGGAAATACTATGCCGACGATCCGGCGTGCCGCAAGCCGTTCAATCGGCATCGCGCAAAGCAAAACCGGTCCCGAAAGGGACCGGCTGCCTGGTTAGAGGAGGGGAGGGAAGGAAATTCTATTCGGTTAGTGGATTTGCGCGAGATGCTCTCCGCCGTCGGCGCAAAGCTCCAGGGTGATTGCCGGATTGCTTTTCCAAATTTCAAGCCATTCCGTCTCGGTCGCGAGCCGGTGGACTTGGGTCACCGTCTCCACCCAAATGTTTCCGTCGTTTTTCATGTAGTAGCTGGCTACGTTATCCGGCATATCGGTTCTCCATCAA
This sequence comes from Rhodospirillaceae bacterium, assembly GCA_002687515.1. Taxonomy (GTDB): domain Bacteria; phylum Pseudomonadota; class Alphaproteobacteria; order Rhodospirillales; family UBA2165. Next base: position 14,516 of record NZAK01000065.1, on the reverse strand, counting down.
TCGCCCAATTTCCGAAGGCTGAGCCCTCGACTGACAACGACATTAGCCGATCGACGTAAACCGGATGTGTCGGCAGTGTACAAAATTGTAACAATTTTCAACAGACATGCGCGGCCGCTTGTTCCCTATCAAAGCTGCATCAGTTTGACCGCATTGCCGCGGTAGATGGCGTCGCGGTCGGCATCGCTGATATCCAATGCATCGATGATGCGGATGGTTTCACGGATATAGCCCGGACCCTGTTCCGGATCGAACGGCGAATCGGAAGCAAAGATGAAGTGATCAGGCCCATAATAATCAAACGCGCAGCGGGTCGCGGCGTCGGCGCCGAACAAGGCCGTATCGGCATAAAACATCTTGAAATATTCGTAATGGGGTTTTTCGAGCGAACCCAGAACGCCGCTGTAATCTTCCCGCGTCGTGCGCTGACCCAACGCCATCCAGCCGTTGACCACGCGCCCCTCGGTGAACGGCACCATGCCGCCGCCGTGATGGGTGATCATCTTGAGATCGGGGTATTGATCGAAGGTTCCCTTGAACACCATGCGCGCCATGAAAGCGGCTGTTTCATAAGGCCAGCCGAAGGTCCACCAGATTTCGTATTTCGACCACGGTTCCGAGAGATAGTCGGTGATATCGGCGCTGCGCGTCGGATGCACCCAGATCGGCAGATCATATTCGCTCATGATCTTCCAGATCGGATCAAATTCGGGCAGGTCGAGCGGCTTGCCGTCGGCATTGGTGTAGATATGAACGCCCTTTGCGTCCAATTCCTTGATCGACCGGTGGATCTCTTCGATGATGGCGTCCGGGTTGTTCATCGGCAGCATCGAACAGAAGCCCGGAAAGCGGTCGGGATATTTCCGGCACAGTTCCGCCATGCCGTCATTGGCCACCCGGCAAAGCTCCGGTGATCCCTCCGGCGGCGCCATCATTTCGGGGGCCGGTCCGGCCAGCGACAGGATCTGCTGATATTCGCCGAAACTGTCCATCACCCGGAACCGTTCATCGAGGTCGAGAAGGAATGGGATCGAGCGCATACGGTTTCCGAGATCGCCGTAATCGCCGGCCACCTTTTCCAGCAAATCGAAGTAATTCTGCGGCAGAATGTGATTGAAAACGTCGATTTTCAGCATATTGCGGTCTCGCTTTCCTGATTGGATGATCGGCCTAATCCGGGATTTCCCGGATACCTCCAAACCGTCGTCAATCCTACCCATATCCCTCCAATATTGGAACTGTCCCCTCTCGGCGGCGGCTTGGCTGCTTTTGATTCACGCTGTTGTGAGTAACCGTGATTCGAAATCCGCGCCCAGCCTCCTAGTTATATAAATGAATATAAGGGTGGAGATTATCATGCTGAATATTGGCGATACGCCTGAATTCGAAGGCCCTGATTCCAAGGGCCAGGTATCAAATGAGGATTTGGAAAAAGAGCTGTCCCGGTTGACTGGCGAGCTTGCGTTCGCGAACGAGACATTGCGCAAAGAGGTCAAGGAGCGCGAAAAAACCGAACGCGAAAATACCGAGCTGGCCAAATTTCCGGAAGAAAATCCAAACCCGGTGATGCGCTGTTCCCAGGACGGCACATTGTTATATGCGAACCAATCAAGCCGCTTCCTCCTCAATATTTGGGAAACGGCTGTCGGCAGGCGATTGCCGTTGAACGTTTCGGTCATTGTCGGCGAAGTATTTCACCGGGCAACGCCGCAAGAAATGGAAATAGCCGCCGGTAATCAGGTCTATTCCCTCTTGTTCCAGCCGGTTGCGGATTCCGGATATGTTTATCTCTACGCGCGCGATATCACCGCCAGGATCGAAGCCAAGCAGAGCCTGATCCACCTGGCGCACCACGATGATTTGACCGGTCTTCCCAACCGGAGACTGTTTCAAGACCGGCTCGAAAGCGCCATCAGCCATGCAAAGCTCCACGGCGGGCTCGGCGCGGTTCACCTGATCGATCTCGATCACTTCAAGGACATCAATGATTCCGAGGGCCACGCGACCGGCGATGCATTATTGAAGGTAATCGCCGACCGCCTTTGCGGCTGCCTGCGCGAATCGGATACGGTGGCGCGCCTCGGCGGCGATGAATTCGCGGTCATACAAGCCGATGTAAAGGATTTGAGCGAGATCGCCGGGCTCGCCAATTCTATTCTGCATCAGGTCTCGCTGCCGGAAAATATCGACGGACATTCGGTCTATCCGACGGCAAGCATCGGACTTTCCGTCTTTCCCGATGATGGCGACAGCACCGAACAGGTATTGCGGGGCGCCGATACCGCGCTTTACCGCGCCAAGGCCAAGGGACGCGCCACCTACAGTTTTTTCGAACGCCAAATGCACCGCGCCGTGAAGCGCCGAAAGGCCATCGAGCGCGATCTTCGAAGCGCCATCGACGCCCAAGAATTTGTCCTTCATTACCAGCCGAAGCTGGATCTTTCATCGGGGCTCAGTCTTGCCGCCGAAGCCTTGATCCGCTGGGACCGGCCCGGGCAAGGCTTTTTGTCTCCGGCCGAATTCATTCCGGTCGCCGAGAAAAGTAAGCTGATCGTTCCCATCGGTTCTTGGACGCTGGCCGAGGCACTGCGCCAGGTCAGGGAAAGCGGAAATGATATCAAGGTCGCCGTCAATCTTTCGGCGGTTCAGTTCAAGGAGGATAACCTTGTCGAATTGGTTCGCGGTTCCTTGGATGCATCCGGCGTGGCGCCCGGGAACCTGGAGCTGGAAATTACCGAGACGGTGGCCATGGAAGACGCCGAGAATGCCGAAACCGTGTTCCGGCGGCTGGTCGATCTGGGCGTTTCCTTGGCTATCGACGATTTCGGCACCGGATATTCCAGCCTCAGCTATTTAAAACAGTTTCCGGTTCAGCGCATCAAGATCGACAAAACCTTCGTCGACGATATCGGTTCCAGTGAAAGTGCCGATGCCCTGGTGCGCGCGGTGGTCAATCTCGGCCACGGCTTCAATATGAAAGTTACCGCCGAAGGCGTTGAAACCGAGGAACAGTTGGCGATCCTCAAGGACATCGGCTGTGACGAAATTCAAGGCTATTTTCACAGCCGCCACTGCCCGCCGATGAATTTTCGAGCTTCCTAAACGCCCACCAGATGTGATGTTTCAGGACGCAAGTTTAAATCCCAACAGAGGTAGGGAGAAAACGGAATGAAACGCAACCTACCGGGATATGCCTGGAAGCCAGCGAAAGGCGCGCTTTAATTCGGCAACCGCGTTTGTTTCGTACCATCGGCCATGGGCGATAATGATGCGTTGCGGCTGCCAGGAAATCATTGTTCGAACCGCCCCGGCCATCTGCCGGCGGCGCAATAAAAACGTCGAACGAAGGTCAATCGGCATCTTGCCGTCGGGATCTGCGGCACCGGACCAACGAGTCATGAACCTGAATATCGGATTGGCGATCTTTTCGCTTTCGTAGTTCTGGATCAAATCGGTGATCACCAGGGTCCCGGTTTCAATGTGAAAAAACACGGCTTCGGTCAGATAGCCGCCAGAAACCAGAAGCATTTTCAATTCTGCGGACCAGGGGTATTCGCCATCCGCCTTTAGGTCCACATCGTAGTCGGCAAACCGTTGATTGCGCCGCGCCTGCTTTGCCACGCCCGGCGCCGCATAGGTCTCGGCGTTCGCGTAGGCGGCAACCCATTTTCCCATCCACCAATAATGGATACGGTTGGGGGCAATCAGGTGGCGGACCTGGCCAAGGGCATCCACCGCGCTTTTGAGCGGGCCCGATAGTTCCGTCGGGGAATGCACCCACAACCCGCCATCGGCCAATCGCACGATTGTCATTCGGGTCGGGAAGGGAAATTTTACACCTAAGTAACCGAACCCGATTACCGGCCCATCCACGATCCAGACGCCGTCGGTTACCGGTTTTAAGATACCGGTCGGTTCATATGTCTCGACGACAGCCATATCTGCTTACATTGATTTGCCAATGGATCCATAGGTTTGGAGAACCGCAACCATTTTATTGCCGGAAACCAGGCTACCGGAAACCAGCCCGACGGGCCTTGATCCAGGTTATAAAACGGCAAATTTACAGGCCGCCCCCAGAGGCCGGCATTTCCAATTGATCCCAGTCAAGGACGATCACCGGCGACTTGCGCGAGCCTCTCATTTCTCTGGACGCCGGAGCGCATGATGGCGAGCAAGCGCATGGAAACGATTGAAGCCGATGTCCTCGTCGTTGGCGGCGGCATCGCCGGCCTGATGGCCGCCATCCGCGCCGCCGAAATGGGCGCCAAGGTGGTCCTCGCCGACAAGGGCAATACACTGACCAGCGGCGCCGGCAGCGCCGGCAACGACCATTTCCTATGCTACATTCCCGAGGTCCACGGCGACGATCTTGACGCCTATCTCAAGGAATTGCGGGAAGGCAAGGGCGGCGGCATCGCCAACCTGGTCGGCACCACACCGGCCAAGGTCTGGCTCGACAAGTCCTTTGACATCGTCAAGCTGTGGGATCAATGGGGCATCCCGATGCGCGCCGATGGCGACTGGACCTTCGCCGGCCACGCCTTCCCGGGCAGGCTTCGGGCGCGGCTCAAATACTGGGGCAAGAACCAGAAGATGGTTCTGACCAAACAGGCGCGGCGGCGCGGGGTGAAGATCGTCAACCGGGTGATGGTCGCAGAACTTCTCGGTGACGGGCGGGCGGTCTCCGGGGCCGTCGGCGTCGATACCAGGGAAGACCGACTCTATGTCTTCCGCGCCAAGGCGGTCTTCGTCGGTACCGGCGAGGTCCGCCGCCTCTATCCCGGCATCACCCCGGCAATGCTGGCCAACGATAGCCTGCCGATCACGCTGACCGGCGATGGCCGGGCGATGGTCTACCGCGCCGGGGCCGAGCTTGCCAACATGGAGATGATTTACCGCCATGTGGGTTTGCGCAATTTCGCCCGCCAGGGCCAGGGATCGTGGATCGGCGTCTATCGCGACCACTTCGATGAGCCGCTCGGACCCTATGTGACCAAGCCCGACCGGCTGCACGGCGACAAGACGCCGGAGGTCGACAAGGAACTGTTCGCCCGCATTTTCGAATCCGCCCAGGGACCGGTCTATATGGACTGCCGTGGAATTTCCGAGGAAGACCTTGAATTCCTGGTCCACTCGCTGTCCAACGAGGGCAATCAGGCGGTGGTCGATCATTTGAACGGTGAAGGCGTCGATTTGCGCAAGAACCCGGTCGAGTTCATGACCTACAGCACCATCGCGGTCGGCGGTATTTTTCGCGACCAGGGCGCGGCAACCAACATCGCCGGTCTCTATACCGCCGGCGACGAATGGGGGAACGGCATATCGGCGGCTTCGGTTTTCGGCTGGATCGCCGGCGAAAACGCGGCGCTCTACGCCAAGTCGGCGCTTGCCGCCGATGGCGAACGGGAGCAGGCGACGGTGGACCAGGTTCGCCGCCGCGCCGCCGCATTCCTACGGACCGGCGGCGGCGCCGACTATGATTGGAAAGACGCCACCTATGCCCTGCACCAGACGATGCGCGACTATGCCGGTATCGTCCGCTCCGGCCCGATGCTGGAAGCCGGCCTGCAGCATCTCGGCCGGCTCAAGGCCAAGATCGACGAAGGACTGCGCGCCACCGACCGCTTCGAAATGATCCGTTGCCTCGAGACAATTAATCTTTACGACATGGGCGAGGTGCTGATGCGTTCCGCCATCGATCGCCGCGAATCCCGTGATCTGCACCGGCGCGCTGACTGCCCAATTACCGATCCGCTGCGCAACGGCATGGCGCACATCGTCCGCTTTGATGACGGTGGCGCCGTCTTCGACTGGAAACCGCTGGAGCCGGCGCCGGCGGCGCGCGCCAAGTTCAAGCCCAAACGTCGCGGCAAGAAAGGGAAACTGGCCGATGCCGCCCAAGATTGAGCCCGGCCTCTGTGACGGCTGCGGCATTTGCGTCGAGATCTGCTCCGAGGATGTCTTCCTTGGCTCCCCGCGCAAGGGGAAGAAGGAGGGCGAAAAGGCGACCGTCGGTCACGCCGAATTGTGCTGGCATTGCGACTGGTGCGTCGAGAAATGCCCGACCCAGGCAATCCGCCTGGTCATTCCGTTGGCCATGCACATCCCCTATCGCGAAGCGCCTGGTCGGAATAAGCTCTAGGATTACCCGTTTGATAAATGTCAAAGACAGAGAACGCGATAATTGCGACCAAGATACAGGAACATCCGGAATTTTCCGGAATCCATGGCACTTGTTGCGGGACTTTGCGAGAGGCATGAGGTGATGAGCGGCATCAGCGGTCTGGACGGCATGGCTCGCGGGCTCGGTTGGCGATGAGCAACCTGCCCGGTCCCGACCGCTCGGCGGTCCTTTGGTACGGCGCCGAGCGCGGCGCCGCCAAGCCCGCCGCAAACCCCGCCGAAACCCGACCCCAGCCCGCCGATGCGCCTGGCGCGGAACAGAAAATCAGCATCGAAATTTGGCTGTTCGGGCTGCTGTCGGCCTTGACCGACGAACGTCCGGTAAAGCTTTCCTTGCCGGCCACCGCCACCACCCTCGATGTATTAACCGCCCTGGAGGCGCGCTACGGCGACGAAATGCTGTCGCGGATCAGGGACACCGAACGCGGCATATTGCCGAGCTGCCGGGTTTTCGTCGATGGCGACCCGCTCGAGGATGCCTTCACCCCGATCTCAAGTAACGGCGGATCAGCCAAGGTTGAAATGATTCTGGTGAAGGGATTCGAAGGCGGCTGAGAAACCAGCCGATACCCACCCGGCATCGACGTGCCTAATGGAACAGGGATTAGAGAGAGGCGATGTGATGAATAAAATGGAACAGGATGTAAAAGCCGAAAAGTCCGCCGAAGGGGCTTCGGGAAAAGACGACGTCTGGATCCCGTCCACTTGCAACCTCTGCTATGCGACTTGCTCGATGCTGGCCCACCGGGTCGACGGCGTCGTCGTTAAGATCGAGGGCAACCCGGAAAGCACCGTCGGCAAGGGCCGCCTCTGCGGCAAGGGCATCAGCGGCATCATGACCCATTACGATCCCAACCGGGTGCGCACGCCGCTGCGCCGCACCAATCCCGAAAAGGGCATCGATGTCGATCCCAAGTGGGAGGAGATATCCTGGGACGAGGCATTGGGCGAGATCGCCCAGCGGCTGAAACGGATACGCGATGACGATCCCCGCAAGCTGATCATTTACCGAACCACCACCGTCTACACCATGGGCCTGCCCTGGTCGGCGTTCGCGCCGGCCTTTGGATCGACGACCATGGCCGAGGCCGGCGGCGGCCTTCATTGCGGCAACTCGGCGCATCAGGTTTCGGGCATGATGCATTCATCGTGGGGGATTCTGCCCGACTTCCAGTACTGTAACTACGCCATGTATTTCGGCGCTTCCAAGGGCCATTCCGCCGGCCACGCCGCCAATTCGAATATGGCGATGGCGGCGGACGCGCGGGTGCGCGGCATGAAGCTGGTGGTCGTCGACCCGATGTGCAACTTCGCCGCCTCGAAGGCCACCGAATGGGTGCCGATCCGGGTCGGCACCGACGCCGGTCTGGCGCTTTCCATGTGCAACGTGCTGGTCAACGAGCTCGGCGCCATCGATGCGCCATACCTGAAGGCCAAAACCAACGCCTCCTATCTGGTCGGTCCCGATGGCACCTATGCCCGCGATCCCGAAACCAATGATCCCCTGGTCTGGGATTTGAAGGCGGGCGAGGCCAAGCCCTACAATGTGGCGGATTCCGAGGACATGGCCCTGGAAGGCAGTTACGATGTGCAAGGCGTGACCTGCCAACCCGGGTTTGTGCTCTTAAAGGAGCATCTGAAGAAGTTTACGCCGGAAAAGGGCGAGGAAATATCGACGGTGCCGGCGGCAGATATACGCCGCCTGGCCACCACCTTCGCCGAGGAAGCCCGCATCGGCTCGACCATCGTCATCGACGGCGTGACGCTGCCCTACCGGCCCGCCGCCGCCATCGCTTTCAGGGGCGTGCAGGGGCATCGAAACGCGACCTTTAATTTCCTGGCCGTCGATCTATTGAACCAATTGGTGGGCGCCGCCGATGTGGTTGGCTCGTGCCTGGGTTTCAATCCTTCCTTCAACGGCATTCCGGAAACCGGGCGCATGGGCTATGCGCCGAAAGCCGGCCCCGACGGTTTGTTGGAGGTGGGAACCTGGATGGCCTACGATCCTCCCTATCCGCGGCCCGAACCGAAAAAGCCGACCGAGCTCGGCATGCAGGATCTGTTCGTCATGGGCATGACATCGCCGTTCCTCAATGCCCCCGTCGGCGAAGAGCTGTGGGACAAGTTCGAAGTGCCCTACCGGCCCGAGATGATCATGAATTACGGCACCAACATGATCATGAGCATCGCCAACAAAGACGTGGTGGCGGAATCGCTCAAGAAAATTGATTACATGGTTTCGTTCGATCTGTTTTTGACCGAAACCTCGGTATTCGCGGATATCGTTCTGCCCGACCGTGGCTATTTGGGGTGCTACAACACGCGGCCCAACATACCCTTCATCTTCAGCCATCCCGCCGGCATGGGCGATTGGAGCTGGTCGATCCAGCAGCCGATTGTCGAGCCGGAAGGCAACGAGCGCTCGTTCGCCGATGTGCTGGCGGAGCTGGCCGAGCGGGCCGGCTTCCTGGCCGATTATAACGCCGCCTTCAACGCCATCCTCGATCTTCGCGGCGATTACCGCCTAGATATGCAGCGCAAATACGACTACGCCGAAATATGCGATGCCGATCTGAAAAACAATTTCGGCGACGACCGGGGACTGGAATGGTTCAAGGAAAAGGGCGTCGCCAAATGGCCGAAGACGCCCGAAGAGGTTTATTGGCGGCCGTTCAACGATGCAAGGGTGCCGATCTATTGGGAATGGATGCCGGCCCTGAGAGATAAAATCCAGGCGCTGACGGAACCGCATGGGCTTGATATTCCGGAGGAATTTTACAGCGCCCTGGTCGATTGGCTGCCTTGCGTATCCCACGAATGCGAGGAAGAAGGCTTCGATTTCTACTCCTTCTATTACCGCGATACCCTGCATACCAACAGCTTCACCATGGAAAACCCGTGGCTCGACGAAGCCGCCAGGCTCGATCCGTTCTCCTACAACATCGTCATCAATGCCGACACCGGGGCGGCCAAGGGGCTCGTCGATGGCGATATGGTGTGGGTCGAAAACCAGAAGGGACGCAAGGTCAAGGGAAAGGTCCGCCTGACCGAGACCATTCATCCCGAAGGGCTCGGCGTTGCCGCGCTGTGCGGCCATTGGAGCGACGGCTTGCCGGTGGCCAAGGGAAAAGGGGTGTTCTACAACGAGCTTCTGGAATTGGATTGGGAAAACATCAATCCGGTCAACCTGACCATTGATCTGTGCGCCAAGGTCAAGGTCACGCGCGCCGAGGCCTAAAACGGCTTTCGGGCGTTCGGGTTTTTTGGAAATATGACCTTCTAACTCTCGCCGGTATGGGGCACCGCTGGGGTGGCTCCACGCAGTTTCGGAGCTTGCCAAATCATGCCAAAACTTTCCCGCGCGCCCGACCTGATCGCCCACAACGGCAAGATCATCACCGTCGACGGCGCCTTCAGTATTTCCGACGCCATTGCGGTACGCGGCGAGCGGGTCGCCGGCATCGGCGGTGGCGCCGATATGCTGGCGGCGGCGGATGGGGAGACCAGAATTATCGACCTTGCCGGGCGAACGGTGGTCCCCGGCCTGTTCGATGGCCATGCCCATATGGACCGCGAGGGCCTGAAGGAAATTTATCCATCCCTCGGCGGCGCCCGTTCGATCGATGATATTCTTGAGATTATCGAGGGGCTTGTGGCCCAGGCCGCGCCCGGGGAATGGATTTCCACGATGCCGATCGGGGATCCGCCCGATTACCTCGGAATGCCGGGATTGCTGGCCGACGGGCGGTTCCCCAATGCCCGCGATCTCGACAAGGTGGCGCCCGACAACCCGGTCTATATCCGCCCGATCTGGGGCTATTGGCGGCATGACGAGGATGAGCCGCTGGTTTCCATCGCCAACAGCCGGGCGCTGGAGATTGCCGGCGTGACGCGGGAGACGCCATCGCCGGTCGAAACCGTGGTCATCGACAAGGACCCGGCGAGCGGCGAGCCGACGGGCATCTTCTACGAAGACACGCTGGGCTCAATCGTCGAACTGTCATTCATGGACGCCGCCGGTGGCTTCAGCCACCAAGACCGGGTGCAAGGGCTTGAAAGATCGATGCAGCTTTACCTGTCGTTCGGCACCACCTCGGTATTCGAAGGCCATGGTACCGCGGCGGAAATCGTCGAGGCCTATAAAGACCTGGCTGTCCGGGGCGAGATGCGGATGCGCGCCGATCTTTTCATGAGCCCGGCCTGGGACACCATCGCCGAGGTCTCGGCCGGCGCCTTTTTCGATACCTGGGGGCGCTGGCTCGCCGGCAGGGGCATGGGCGACGAATATCTCCGGATGGCCGGCCTGTTCGCCCAGAACGCCCACAAAAGCGGTTTAAGTTCGCTCAAAGAGGCACGCCTCCGAACGCCGGCGCAACCCTATACCGGATGGTCGGCCTACAATTACGATCATGTCCTTGAGCCGGACAAATTGGTCGAGGTGATGGTCGAGGCGGCGCGCCGCGATATCCGCATCGTCACCATTACCCTGCCGATGCTGGAATATATCGAGAAGGCGGATAAAATCGAGCCGATCGCCGGTAAACGCTGGGCGTTAGGCCATATCAGCATCCTCACCGAGGACCATGTCCGCCGCATCCGCGATCTCGGCCTGGTGGTAACCACCCACACAAACCGCGGCATCTATCGGTTAGGCTCGGCATTGCGCGAGCAAATCGGCCAAGAGCGCGAAGACGACATCTCGCCCTTGCAGCGATTGCAGGATGCCGGAATTCCGTTTTCCCTCGGCACCGATAATCTCCCGATCTCGCTCTTTCATCCGATCTGGCAGGCGATCGCCCGGCGCGACGAAAAGACCGGCGATGTGGTGGCGCCGGCGCAGAGATTATCGCGCCAGGATGCTTTAAGCGCCGCCACCATGGGCGGCGCCATGGTCTGCATGGACGAAGACAACCGCGGCTCGTTGGAGGTCGGCAAGCTCGCCGATTTTGCGGTGCTCGACGCCGATCCGCTAACGGTGCCCGAAGACGACATCAAGGATATCGCCGCCGAACTTACCGTCGTCGGCGGGCGCATCGTTTATGAACGGGAGGAGCAGCGCTGAGCGTTGTCGGAGCAGTTAACCGATCGGCGTTCCCGGACCGAAGCGACGGAGACGTCGGTTAATGCGCTAGGGCTTCCGATGCCGCTGGGTCATGGCAGGGCAAGATGACGAGGTTCGGTAGTTTCTCTTTTAATGCCCGCACCCTGGCGAAGGACGCACGCAGTTGTTTTTTGTCACCGGTTCCGGGGACTCGGTCATTCATCAGCATGCCGGTTTCGTAAGTTAGATCGCCGACCAGTAGAAGCGGCGGCAAATTGCCGGTTCGCACCAGTAGGGACATGGATCCCGATGTGTGGCCGGGGGTCGGCAACAGTGTCAGGGAGCCGTCCCCCATCACGTCGTGTGAGCCGCCGAAGGGCGCCAACAACGGATCGCCGCTCGCCGTCAAATCGATCTGTTGCCACCTGGCTTCGGGCAACTCGATATGTTCGCGGAATATGAAATCCCTTTCGGGATGCGGCCCGGACAATTGCCGCCATTCGTCGGCGTTTACCAGCAAATCGGCCTGCGGGACTTCCTTGATGCAGCCAATATGATCGAAGTGCAGGTGGAAAATGATGACCTTGCCGACATCTGCGGCGGCGTATCCCAAACCGCTCAGTTTAGAGGTCAACGTATCGTCCGGCCCGATATGGAGGCGAAAAAGCTTGCGCTGGAAGAACCTGACGACGGCGTTGGAAACATAGTTCGGGTCCGATCCTATGCGCGCATCCATTCCGGCGTCAAAGAGAACCAGACCGTCGCGGTGCTCCAGCACATAGACATTTATCGGTATTTCGATCCAGCTTCGCGACGTCAGTATCCACCACAATGACGGCATTCGGCTGCCGTAGCGATGCTCCGCGTGCTGTTCTCCCGAACCGGTGGAGACCACGTGAACGGATTTGATGGGATCATCGGTATCCATCGGCGCAAACCTCCATCTCAATCAAGGCGCCGGACCCGGCTTCGGCTTAAGAGCGACCGGTCCATTGGACTATAGCGCCAACGCCGGGCGCCGCGTTGATGCCGATCATTGACTTACAAAGCAATGAAAGTAGGAATCATCGTCGAGGAACTTCAACATGTCTCGCGGTTGAAATTCCGAGTGTTACGGGAACCGGATGGTGTCGGCTATGATGCCTCAACGGGCTCGCCTGGCCCGGCGTTTTCGGGGACCTTTTTTTCCGGACGCCGTCCAACCCTCCCGTTCCAGCAATTTCTGCCCTCTTTTTAATTGCGAGTGATTCATCCTTCGCTTCAAACGGGTCAACAATATTCGAGCTTCCTGATCACCGCGTCTGGCGGCAATGCTGTACCATTTGAAGGCCCGAACTCTGTCTCGCTTCACACTGTGGCTGCCGTCATAGATGATGGCCATCATTCTTTGCGCCTCGACGTTTCCGCCTTGCGCCGAACCGCGAAACCATTTTAGCGCCTCACCTGCGTCTTTTTTCACGCCGCGGCCATCCAGATACAATTTTCCCAGCGCGAACTTCGCCTTGACGTCGCCGCGCTTCACGGCCTTGCGGTATTGCTTGATGGCCGCCCGGTAATCGCCGCGCTTTTCGGCGGCGGCGCCGCCTTCGAGCGGGCCGGCGGCGGCCATGCGCGGCACTGCCAGAAGCGAAACGATGATGACCATCAAAACGGCAATTGACCGGCCGATGCCTGAACCGTATTTCCCGTGGTCGTCTAATTTAGGCATGATTTTGGATCCCGTGTCGCCCGCCAAACGAGTTCATTTTGGCAGTGCGGGTGTTTCGGGTACAGAAATATTTTGCCTTAACAAATGCCGCCGCCGCCGAAGACTAAACCCGCGTCGACCGTGCGGTGATGTCGGAAACGAACATGTGCCCCGGCGCGTGGCTAATCGCCAGTTCCGGCTTGGCTCTTAGGATCGCTTCCTGCGGGGTGACGCCGCAGGCCCAAAAGACGGTGGTCTGATCCGCCGTCATGCGCACCGGCTGCCCGTAATCGGGGGCGTCCAAATCATCGATCCCGATGACGGCGGGATCGCCCATGTGAATCGGCGCGCCGTGGCCGATCGGGTAATGCCTGGTGATTTCGGCGGCCCGCTCGGCTTCGGCAACTGTAAACGGGCGCATCGAAACCACCAAGGGACCGGAAAACCTACCCGCCGGTTCGGTGGCCAGGCTGGTGATGTACATTGGAACGAATCCGGTCTGCTCGATATGATGCAGCGGCAAACCGGCTTCGGCGAGCGCTTCTTCGGCGGTGAAAGAGCATCCCAGCAGGAAGGTCACCAGATCGTCTCGCCAGAGATCCTGGATATCGGCCGGCTCGGCAATCGGCCGGCCGTCTTGGAACACGCGGTAGCGCGGCAGATCGGTGCGCACATCGGCGCCGGGGGCGGTTTTCCTTGGTTCGGGATCGCCCGGCGCCAGCCTTTCCAGGATCGGGCAGGGTTTTGGATTGCTCGCGCAATACTCGGCAAACGCCTCGGCGTCGGCTTCGGGCAGGATCACCATATTGGCCTGCACGTACCCCGTCGCCAGGCCCGAGGTCGGCCCGTCGAAGGAACCGCCCCGGCAGAGCCGGCGCAGTTCGGCGGGTGACAGGCCACTAGCCATCGCCGTCGACCTTGCCGATATAGGGGAGGTGGCGGAATTCCCTCGCGTAGTCGATGCCATAGCCGACCACGAATACGTCCTCGATGGTAAAGCCGACATGGTCCACGGACAATTCGATTTCCCGCCGGGACGGTTTGTCGAGCAAGGCGCAGGTTTCGACGCTTTCGGCGCCGGCATCAAGTATCAGCGACTTGGCATGCGCCAGGGTATGCCCGGTATCGACGATATCATCGACCAGCAAGATTCTCTTACCGGCCAGATTGCCGGGAAGGCCGCCGATCAGCCGGGGCGCGCCGGCGGCTTCGGTCGCATCCCGGTAACTGCTCAATCTGATGAATTCCACTTCGGTCGCGCAGCCCAGCCGGTCCAATACACGGATCAAATCGGCGATGAAGACGAAACTGCCGACAAGGATACCGATAATCAGGAATTCCGGCGATAGCGAGGAATGGATTTCGCCGGCCAATTCATCAACCCGCCGCTTGATCTCGTCCTCGCTGATCAGTGCCGTTACCGAAACCATCGCCACTCCTGATATCGAATGCTCCGTTGATTTCAATCATAGACTTAATTGCGCGGATGGCGAAGATATTGGATCATGGATCTAGTGGCCTGTATCATCTAATTTGCATCCCTACGACGGCGTTGCAAGGTTTCCGGCGAGGAGCGCGCCGCGCCGTGGTGCCAATCCACCA
>NZAK01000064.1 GCA_002687515.1 Rhodospirillaceae bacterium | reverse complement strand
GAAGAGGCCAAACGCCGAGGGCTGAGCGAGCAGCAATGCGCCCGACTGACTGGTTGGTTTACAGAACAACAAATCGCTGGCGTGCATGGAAATGCAGTGCCCGAGAGCAACCTTTTAAGCGTCATGGGTTCGATAGCTCTTTGTAGACTTGCAATCAGCGGAACCGCTCCACGGTGGGACACATCTACAGAGAACAGCAGTTTTGTTTTAGAAGCCAAGCGTCGGGGCTTTACCGAACAACAATGCGCTCGGCTAAGCGGGTGGTTTACGGAGCAGCAAATCGCGGCTGTGCATGCCCGACCGTCCGAATTAGTCACTTCATCGGATAATTCAGTAGTTAATAATCTAGCGGCAAACAGTAGCGAGCGAGTTTGTACGCTAGCGCTTAAGCTACGCCGACCAATATGGGACGATTCTGTCGATTATCGATTATATGTGTCCGAAGCCAAGCGTCGCGGCCTCACCGAACAGCAATGCGCCCCGCTGAGCGGGCGGTTCACAGAGCAGCAGATTGCTGCTGCACACGTTCAACCAAAGCCGTCTATTACCGACAAAGTCCAAGTTGCCGAAGTCCAGCGCCTACTCATCGACCTCGGGCACCTAACTGGACGTGCAGACGGCGTTGTCGGGCCTAGAACCGAAGCCGCCGTCAAAACCTTTGAGCGGGCGCGCCAATTGCCCCCAACCGGCACTGTTGATGACAAGCTGATCGTCAAACTCAAGGAGGCACAACAGGCCAAATTGGCGCGGGCCAAATCCGACGAAGCAAAGACGCTGGCGCAGTTGCGCGAGGAAAGCCGTAAAGTACGCGAGGAAACCCGCAAGGGAGAGGCACGGATTACTGGACTCAAAAAACAAGCGGAACAACTGGCCACCTTGAGGGCCCAGAAACCGACTAAGCAGCCAGTGCGCACTGATATCAACTTCGGCAACTACCACGCTCTCGTGATCGGAATTAACAGATACCATAACCTCCCACGCTTGCGGACGGCGGTAGCCGATGCTGAAGCCATCGCCGACGTTCTAAAAAGTAAATACGGGTTCTCTGTTTCCACCCTAATCAATCCGACCCGGACTCAAATCCTTGACCGGTTGGACAATCTTCGCGCCAAACTCAATCGCACGGACAACCTACTCATCTATTACGCGGGGCACGGATGGCTCGACAATAAAGCCGATCAGGGCTTCTGGCTTCCGGTGGATGCCCGGAAGAACTTTCGTTCCGAATGGGTGGCCAATTCCTCGATCACCGGCACCCTCAAAGCCATCAAGGCCAAGCATGTCATGGTCGTCGCCGATAGCTGTTACTCGGGGCGCCTGATCAGGGGCGTGCAAATGGCGGAACTAAACGATCGTTCCTCGGCCTATCTCAAGCAAATGGCGCGCAAGAAGACCCGCGTCGTCATCACCTCGGGCGGGCTGGAGCCGGTCGAGGACGGGCGCGGCGAACATTCGCCATTTGCCCGCGCCTTCCTGAACGCCCTCAACCGGAACGACGCCATCATGGACGGCACCAACCTGTTCAACGCCATTCGCGAGCCGGTGATGCTGGAAGCGCGGCAGACGCCAGAGTTTTCGAACATGCGCTTCGCGGGTCACGATGGCGGTGATTTCCTGTTCGTGCGGCGCAAATAGGCCTCAGGTCCGTTCATAACAGGTAGTTTAAAGCTGAATTCGGATAACAAACATGCTGGCATCGATTGGATCGATCAGGAAAGTAGTTTGCGCGAAGAAGCACAGGTCTGCGCGCGCGCATTTGATCGCCGTGCTGGCCATGGCCGTCTTGGTGGCAACCATCGCACCGGCGCCGGCGCAGCAATCATCGCAAACGGATGAGGACCGGATTTTCGACAAGTTGGCGGAAACCTTGATTGCTCAGATCGACAACGCGACCGCGCCGCAGCGGGTGGGTCACAAAAAAATCGATCAAGCGATGGAATGGATAAAAAATGCTGTTGACTATGTGCAGAACAAGAAACCGCGCATCGCCATTTGGCCGTTCGACAAGGAAAAAATTCGGATATCGGAGATCATCGCCGCCGAATATAACGCCAAGCTACGCTCGCGCATGATCACCCATGCCGGCGGCCGCTACGAGTTTATCGCACCCGACGCGATGGCCGGCGCTGTCCAAAACTTACGCAACTCGGGCGTCCTTGACGACAAGGACGAAAACGCCGTCGCCGCCATGTTCGAGACCAAATTGAAGGCAGATATTCTGGTGCGCGGCAATCTCAGGAAATCGGGGCGGCATCTGGTCATATCCTATGCCGCCGTGAAGATGACCGGGGAATTGGCCGCCGAAACCGAGCCGGCAAAGGTCCGCTTGCTGGAAGATGATATGGGCAGCGTGCTGCCGCTTGATACCGCGATCGATCAGGCCGCCAGGAGTTTCCGCAGCTTGGCCCACAATATGACCGAATTGCGCGTCGGCGGCATCAGTTTCGAAGATACCGGGTTCAAACCGCCCGCCGGCGTGTTTTTCGAACGGCGCCTGTCCGATGCGCTGGCCAACGCCTTCGCCAATCCAATAACCGGCAGGAAGTTGGTGGTGAAACCTCTGGAGGTGGCGAAGCTCATCACCCGCGGCATGAAGATATCGGCCAAGGTATTGCGCGACGATACGTCTGTAGGCGATTCCGATTCCTATGTTTTGAAGGGGGATTATTGGGTATCGGATAAATCCTTGGAGCTAAGGGTCAACCTTGCCAACGGAAATGGGCAGACGGTGTCGTGGAAAGGCAAGGTGGCCCTTGAAGATCTGCCCAATATCGAGATCTATCCGAAGAAGAAGCCGGAAGGTGTGGCCCGGCCAGGTTTCGATAGGCTGGGGCCGTTCTCGCTGCAGCTGACCAGTGACCGGGGTAAAAACCCGCGTTACCAAATCGGCGAAAAGATGCACCTGAAAATCAGGCTGGATCGGGAGGCCTGGCTTTACTGCTTCTACGAGCAGGCGGACGGCGGCATGATCCAGATGCTTCCCAATAAGTTTTTTTGGGAAAAATTCAGCACGCCTAAATTCAAGGGCGGAATTCTGCATACCATCCCTGAGGAAGACACCTACCCCTTTAACTTCGACATTACCGCCCCGGCGGGCAATGAGATGGTCACATGTTTCGCCACCTCGAAGGATGTGACATCCGATTTGCCCGCCGCACTGCGCGGGCGGAATTTTGATCAGATTGCGGTCAAAACCCAGCGCAGGCTATCGCGCATTTTCCGGCAGTTGCCGGGCGCGGCGGTTAGCGAGACCAGCCTATCTGTCACGGTAGTAGAGCAGCGATGAAACGTTACGCGGCCTGGACCGTCCTTGCCACCCTGCCTTTGCTTGCCGCCGGGCCGGCCACTGCAAAGGATTGCGGACATGCCGGCCAATTGGTCAAACGCGCCGCCCAATCGGAAGCAGTTGCCGAGGCGCTTTTGCGCCGGGCGGTCGCGGCCTGCCCAGACCATCTGGCGGCGCTCAACAACCTGGCGCTCAAACTGGAAAGCCAGGGACGCCTGGATGAAGCCGAGCGGCTTTACCGGCACGCCATTGCCGTCGATGCGGTCGCGCCGGCGCCCCATGCCGGGCTCGGCGACGTTTTGGCGGCGCGCGGCGACAGGAAAGGCGCCGCCGATGCCTATAAAGCCTTCCTCGCGCGCCTCGCCGATTTGCGCCGAACCGGCAATTCGTCCCCCCTTTTCGCCCATGAAAACGTCTACGAGAAACGTCTCGCCAGCCTGTCGGGAGACGTCGTCACGGCGGAAACCATTACCCGCTCGTTGACCCGCGCGCCGGCCTTCCGCACCCGAGGGCTGGGTATTTCCAGGGCGGAATTGCCGTCCATCGACTTGCATATCAGGTTCCAATTCGATTCCGCCAGGCTGCAACCCAAATCCTTGAAGCAGCTTGAACAGGTCAGCCGGGCCCTCAAATCCAAAAAGCTTCGGCAAAAGAAAATCAGGATCGAGGGCCATACCGACAGCGCCGGCGCCGACGCATACAATCTGCGTCTATCGAAGCGCCGCTCGGCGACGGTGCGCACGGCCTTGATCGATGATTTCAAGATCGACGCCAGGCGGCTTACTACCGCCGGCCACGGCGAAGCCCNGCCCTATCGCCGACAACNGCACCGACGCCGGCCGNGCNNCCAACCGGCGNGTNACCTTCATCAACCTNGATGCCGGCGGATAGNTNTNANCNGNTTGNNNTGNGATNCAGCAGGNAAAAAAAACGNGGCCCGAAGGCCCCGTTTTCANTTANGNGGATACGACCNCCTTTANCTGAGTTTNGCGATCCTGTTCACGAAGAAGGTGTTGCGTTCGAACTTGATGCGTCCGCGGATACCGACATGTTCCAGCATCAGGCGCAGGTTCCGATCGAGGCGCGCCTGGTCGCTGTTGGTTTCGTACCAATAGACCTTGCGCGTTTCGCGCGAGCCCTTCATGACGCGGTGATGCTGATAACCGCTGAACGAGGTNATGAATTCCTCNANTTCCGTAATTTCCTTNGGATGGAAGCCGATGAATTCCATCTTGTACGCGCCTTGCAATCCTCTGGGATCGCGGNCGCCCGAACGCTGCTGGCGCNCGGCCAGTGNTTCAAGCTTNATGGTCANNACNCGGCCGACCTCGCGNCCGAATTCNTCNGAGATGNTGCNGAAATTACGGATCAGGCAGTCACGCCCGCAATCGGGCGCTACATTGCGGCGCTGGCGTGTTTCCTCGGTGAAATTGCCGAGGCGCCGGCTATTGTTAACGTCCACCATGCGACCGGTGACGCTGGCATAGACGCGGGTCGTATGCGGGCGCTGCTCAATCTGCGGAAAAATGGAAAAGATGATGACCATATCGATGGGTGCCTCTGTTACGGATTTGGCAATATCGATCAGTTCATCATGGCGGCGGAATTTCCGGCCCTGCTTGAAATCGTCAAGGGAGANGGCGGATTCATCGAAAACTTTGTAGCCGGCATCCTGCATTTCAGTGGCGATCGCGTTCAAGGTGCGGTTGAAGGCTTGGCTTCCGCGCCGGATCGAATCCTTATCGAAGTCCTCGCCCATGATCAGGATGTTCGGGCGCTCCGCCGCATCGGCGGTGCCGGTCATGGCAAAGGCGGATACGACNGCGACCGATGCGATAATAAATGAGGTAAATCGGTTCATAAAACTTCCCCTTGTGAGATGAATACTTTCTACCTTGATATGTATGGCGGGACCAGGGACCGATTTTTACCTAAATCGCGACAAAAATAAACTATTTGCTGAAAACGGCCGATTTCGGATACCCGTAACCGGCGCCGCAAATATCCGCAGAAGCCCTTATCCATGCGCCGCATTCCATAAATTGAGCCGTTTGTTTCAAGGCCGTTGGAAAAAATCATCTCTCCGCCCTTCATAGCGGGTTCGGTTGGCTGGCTTGCAAAGCCGATATCGGCCGGCCGCTTGAACAACGACGCTTTCGACGGGACAAATTACATGCACGGAGATTTCCAGACAAACGCGCTTGCCGAGATCGGTTTGGCCNTGGCCATGGCGCTCTTCAGCATCATGATTTTAACGCTGGTGTCGATGGGCGCGGGCAACGCCCCGTCCAAATCGGCTCAGGCGGCGGCGGATGTCGTCTCGCTACGCGCTTCGCATGCGAAAAAATCACCGACACAGCCGGCTGCAAAGACAAAAACTACCTCTCGCGACTCCATAATCATCTACTACGGCAGTCGATATTACGATTCGGAGTTAAAGCCCATCAATGTGGAAAGCCTCGCAGGCAAGGAAGAAGTCGTTTTGGCCGTCGATCCCAAGCTTTCGGTCACCGACGCGGTCCGGGCGCAGAAATATATCGCCGCAATGAAACTTGTCGTTACCACCCTTGATGAAAACTGGTTGAAGGTTTTGAAGGAGAAGATCAAATGAAACATAGGAATTACACAACGCCAATCCTTGCCGGTGTCGTCGCGCTCGGCAGTCTGATCGCGACCCACGGCGACGCCCTGGCCACGAGCCGCGCGCAAATTAAGCAAATCGTCATCACCGAAGCCATGAACAGCAACGTTCCGCCGTCATTGGCGCTGGCCGTGGCCAAGGTGGAATCCGATTTCAACGCAAAAGCGCTTTCCACGGTCGGTGCCCGCGGCGTCATGCAGATCATGCCGAAGACGGCGAAATCCGTTTTTGGCATCCGCAAGGACGAGCTGTGGAACGCCCGCCTGAATATCCAATTGGGTATCGACTACTTGGCTCAACTCTATGAACAGTATGGCGGACGCTGGGATTTGGCGCTGTCGCACTACAACGGCGGCACGCTGCGCGGCAAAGGCCATAACGCCTTAGCACATTCCTATACGCGTAAATATGTGCAAATGGTCTTGAANTGGCAGCGGCGTTACCAGGAACAGTCGCAAATCTGGATGGTTGCGGCCAAGCCNAAGACCGANGGATGGCAGCCGGCGNGGACCANGCCGGTGCAAGTCGCCGCCGCTGGAACCCGTGCCGATCTCGATCGTCCGTGGCGGCGCAGCAGGGTCAACCGGCCCTATTTCCNGAAAGGCACGCCGCGCGTGANGGCTCGGTATGACGACGAAAGCTGGTCGAGGGTCACCGATACTAAAGTCATCAATGATGACTCTTGGTCCACCATTCTCGAGCGCCGTTTGCAGAATCGTCATCGCCTCGACGATTTCACACCTCGCTTCAAGTGGCAGAACGGCTGAGCTTTAGGGTTGCAACCATTTCGGATTGGACAAAGAATAATGCGAATCGCATTGGATTTGGACCTAACGGAAATGGATGATCATATTTCGATGATCTCTAGGTCGGGCGCGTCCGGGACTCTCATCGCGGAGTTCCGAGCGCTCGCCGACGCGACGGCAACTGATGGTTCACCCAAATATGCGCCAAAACCGGTCATGCAGGGTCTGGCGCGCTTTATCACGCGGTCTTCGGGTGGACCGAACAAAGATTCCGTCCTTTACGAAATTAGCCACCTTGTTGCCATCCTCGAACGGCTGGCGCCCGGATCCGATGCGCGCGCCGATTTCTTTCTGGGCACCGCCAAGGCGGCCGCCTCGGTGTATCGCGTCAATTTTGAAGATTATGCCGATATTGCAGATGCAGTCGGTATAGTTGTCGGGGACGCCGGTGTGACCGCCATATACGATGACGTGGAATTTACCGTCCGCTACGGTCGAATTCCGTTGCTGGCGGCACTGTATGAGTTTTTGATCGCCTTGGATGAGTTCCAGCACTATCAGGATATCAACGATGTATTCGATGCCTTGGGCGGCGAAGATATCGGTATGCGCGATATCCAGGATGCCGCCAACAAGCTATCCTCGATCATGCGCCAATATCGCCGCAAACACATCCAGCGCACCAAGTATGACGAGAAATTCAACCTAATCCTGTCGTTTTTGCGCGACCGGTCCGAAGAAAGCGTGATCCATATTGACGACGCCTCGATTTTGGATTTCTGGGTGTCGAATACCGATGCCGGCGATTTCAGGGTCTATAAAACCGTCTTCGAGGGATTTATCGAATTCATGAAGGCGTTCGATATGGGCGGTCGCACCGACGCCGTCGAACATTCCGCAGTCATCGGCACCGATTTCGAAGGGGGAGAGGTCGAGCCCGATGACGAATCCGCCGATATCTTCACGCTCGGGGACTGGCAATCGCCGCTAGAGGTTTTATCGGAAGGCGCGGCCGCCGATATCAAGTTCCTGAAAAGGGAAAGCGAACAAAAACCGATTGAAGTCATGATGCAGTATGGCCCTTATTCCGATCGCCTGCCGGTCGCGTTTTTGCGNCTNGAATCNTTCGGGCCTATTCAGGCGGGNATTACCAATGATCTACAGGTCAAGCGCGGTCGGTCGTCTATCGAAAAACGCTTGCCTTGCGATGATGCGCCTGAATACCGGCAGAAAATAAGTGTCTATGAAGATGTGCTCGCCCATGTGAAGCAATTACAGAAGGCCGCCTATCATGTACTGCAAANCCAGTTCGACTTAGGCGAGGATCAAGGCNACGTCGTTCCGTTGTTCGGCAATATGCCGGAAACGTCATTTCAAGCCGCCAAAAACAACGATTCCCCCGAAGATGTGGATGCCGAAGCGGTAGCGGCCATCGGCGCCGAAGCTGAATCGGCATTTCGTAAGATTGTCCGCAAGGGCTTCGAGGAATCGGTACTGCAGTCAGAGGATCGCATCGAAGGATTTCGCATCGGTGCCGGCGCGTTGATCACCATCGAAAGCCAGCTCCTTCGGTTTATCAAAATTGCCAATGCTCTGGATCAAGGAATTCCGGATCTTGCTCAACGTTTTACCTCGGACCGCGAGATTTTCAGCACGCGGTTCCGGACTTTATACGGAGAAAACCAATGAACGCATATACAATAATCGATGAGAAGCAAATCGATTCCACGAGGGAACATTTTTCCGATTTGAATGCCATGAACGAATTGTTGGATGAAGCCGCAAACTCAGGCATCGAGGCATCGGTTTCGCCAGGCGAGCTTTATGCATTCGCCTTGGGAGCGGTCGCTGCCAATGCGGACAAGGTGCAGCGCGCGCTACAGGACAATGCCAATATCCGCGCCGCGTTCCAGGACTTTTTGCAAAAAGTATCCCAATTCCATTTGCCGCAGGCAATCGCCGCCAGCACCGCCGATGTTGATGTGCGCGAGGGCCCCCAGTGCAAAATCTCGATCGAGCCATCACAAGCCAATCCCGACCAGGTCTATGTGATCGTCGAATTAGCGGGTGGCGAAGCCAGCCAGCCGAAAGCCATGCATCTAATGGGGACCGGAAATTCCTACCTACGTGTCGCGCTACCAGAATTTTATGACGGTATCGCCCAATTGATCGAGGAGTGCGCCTCCGAAATTGTTGCTCTTCTCCGAGATCCGGATACAGAAGTCTTTTTGAAGTGAAAAGCTACGCTGTATTTATCGCCACTACCGGCGGCGCCGTTCAGGTTCAACAAATAACGCCTGAGCGCGCTCCGCAATCACTAGTTTGCCAGAACCGGACCACGAACGTGTTGCCGGTTTCGTCCATGTACGACCAATTCGTCAAGCCGGGCAGCGGTGTAATCGAGCGGGAATTTGGTCCCTTCGACAACAGTTCGTTCCGCGTCGATGTGTCCGGTCCCATAGATACCGGTAAGAGCTGGCAACTGGGGATGTTCCTGGCTCATGCGCTGCTGGCCGCACCCGGCCATCGCCTGACCGAAGATATCGAGGCGGCCGACGAGATTATCTGGGCAACCGGATGTGTGGATTATCACCTGAACGTAACTGAAGTAGATCACGTACCCGATAAGATCATAGCCTCGGCCGGACTATTCGAAAATTGGGCGCAGATGGAAAAGCCGGTGAAGCTGATCCTTTCAGCCGGCGCCAACGAGACCGAGGCCGGGGTATCGCCCTTGCCGCCGGGTGCCCAACTATTCGGCGTCAAGGATGTCTGGCAGGCGGGCGAGATTTTAGGCCTTTCCGGCGCCATGAATTCGCAGCCCGGTGGCGACGGCGGCGTTGCCGCGTCCGGCGCCGACCAGAAATCGGCGTCAGGAGCAAGAAAAGCTGTTTTTGTTGCCGCCGCAATCATTTTGATCGGCGGTGCGGCATTCGTGGCGCTGCAGCCGGAAACCTTTGCCGAACTGAACCGGTTTCTTCGGGATTCGGTGGGTATTGGCGAAACCTCTGAGGGCACGGATGCAAAACCGGCAATGACGGGCGCTGCGCCGCCTGCCACCGAAACGGCAGCCAAGGCGCCGCCGGCACCGAAATCGGCGGAGAAAGATAAAATGAAGTCCGTCCAACCGTCACTCAAGAAGGTTGAAAAACTGCTCTCGCCGGCGCCGAAAATCATAGTCGGCATCAACCGCATCACACCACCTCAAGGGTCCACCTGCATCAAGGTGCAATTCGGCGGCGCCAACCCGGTGGTGAAACCGATCTCGCGCATGGCCAACGGGCAGTATGAGGACAGCCAGCGTCAAACCACCTGTGGGCTACGTTTCGACATTGATCCCGGGGGGGCGCCCAAATACCTGGCCGTTCATTTGAAAGTGGAATCGGGTCGGTTTGTACAGACATCCAGGAAACCTGCCTCCATGTCGGGTCGACAAAAGGTTTCCGGCGTTCAGACGTGGATCATCGAGCTGCCACAAAAGTCGGATGCGCCGTTCTCTTATCAATTGGTTGCGCTGGTAGCCGATCATCCCCTCGAAGACGCATTGATACAGCTGCGATCGATTAGCGATTTCGAAGGCGCCACCCAAGAGCTGGCCAAGAAAAATATCGATATCGTGATCCACCGGCATCGAGTAGTTGCGTCGCCTCGCTGAAGCGCTGGCGCAACAGCCATCACCAAAGCCGCGGCAAGGCCGCCTCTTTCGATCGACGCCGCAATTGGCGGGCAAATTTCCGTTTCGCCCGGAATCCGCCTCTGACCCCTCCATAGACTTATCAGATCCTCCCTGTAACCAAACTCATGGGCGTTCAATGAAATTATTTTCATCGAACGCCTTTTTTTAGCGGCGCCGAAAAAAAACGCCCTGGCCCCGCCATAGAGGTAGGAGTTTTCAAATGTGGAGGTTTATCCCATGACCAATGTAGCTAAGTCCCTCAAGTCAGTAACGCGCCGGTCCGTCCTAATGGCTACCGCCGCGATGGCCCTTGCGGCCTGCAACGTCACGACCGGTGATCAGTATCCTGCCATCGGAAGCCGCGTCGCCAACTTCGAAAATATAACCGCTGTGCGCGAGTATCGGCAGTGCAACGCCGATGCCATAGCGATGGACCAAAGTGCCCGGCAGGACAATGCGCCGGCGCGTTACATCAAAAGCGCCGAGTTGATTGCGAAGTGCGAAGCCGCTCTCGGTGAAAAATCCAGTCTCGTTCCGGTTGAGGAACGGATGCGCAATTATGCCTTGGGCGTTCAGAACAATTTCAAGGGCGGCGATGTCGTTCAGGCGCGCAGCAATCTTGAAAAGTTCAAGAGCACCTTCGCCGACAAGGACCTTTATTACGCCGATGGTTCGTCCTTCGTGGACACCATGGAAATCCTTCTCGGTCTTCGCGATTACACCGCGCTTGGCCAATTTTCCGTCGCCAACGTCAACGGCGTGGTGAAGTCGGAATTGCGGCGCGTCCGCTATTGGAAGGCCAACTGAGGTTAAGCAAAAGGAGAGTACGATGCGCAAATATAGCGTGAATACCAACAAGCTCAGCCATCTGTTGCATGGCGTGGCGCTTTCGGTCCTCATCGCCGGCGGCTTGGCCTTGGCCTCGCCCGTTCACGCGGCGGCGAATACCGAGACGCCGAATTGGAACCCGCGGGCCAGCGAGAAGCTGGTCAAGCTCCCGTCCAGCGTTTTCAAGAAGTCCATCGATCATGATTTCCGCGAATCCGCGCTCGGTCTGGCCATTCAGTCGCTCGAAGAAGACGAGAAGCTGAAGGTAACGACGTTGATCGATCTGAAGAACGCCATCGAATCCGCCGAGGGCGAGACCCGGACCGAACTTCGTCATCAGCTGCTCGCGGAAAAGCGTGCTTATATCGAGCTCCTATCGAAAAAGAACTCCCTCCGTAGCAAGCATCTTCGGACCAAGCAGAAATTGTTCGAGCGGATGCTGAAGAGCATGGGTGAAAGGGAAGCGTCCCTGACGCCGAAACGCCGTGAACTGATTAAACGCCAGGAAGCGGCGCGCACGCGGTTCCAGTCGACCTTCGACAAGGTGGATGTTGCCATCTTCAAGGCTTCGTTAGGTCCCGAAACCAAGTACACCGTCAAGTATGCCGAGAATATGGCAGCGATGGAAAAGCTCTTCGGACGCATCAATAGCCACAGGATGAACACCGCCATCCAGGTGGACGGCCAGAAACTTACCAAGGCCGAATATGTTCGTCAGCTCTTGGCCGACAGTCAGGCCGACGTGGCTCTTCTGAAGCAGGAAGAAACCATGCTCGGCTATATGGCCAAACTTGTGGCGCTTGATGCCCTGGACCTGTCCGAACAGGCGCTGGATACGGATTTATCCGATAGCGACAATCCCGGCGAACGCACCATCACCAGGGCCGTCGACATCTTTATGAGCAACTAATCGAATTAAGGAGTTAGTGAAATGACCAAATCAGTCCAGAAGAAAATCCACAATTTGGCCGCCGTCGCGGCCGTTGCGGCGGCGGCGATCTCCATCGCCCCTTCCGCCGACGCGGGAACCGTCGAGAACCTCGAGCGAGAGCGTGCAATCGCCATTGAAACCATGCTCAACCCGGAACTTAAGCCGGATGAGCGGCACGCCAAGGTCGAGCTGTTCAAACGCCGCCTGGTGGATCTGGAGCGCATGGCGCTTCGCGATGAAAGCCTGAAGGGCCGAAACACCCGGAACGTCCAGCGCTTGTTCGAAAACTACGACATTTCGTTCTTGATCCATGCCTCAGTCGAAAAGAACCTCAGCGTCTTGGACAACTGGCTGGAACAGATCGGCGTTTCGACCCAGACCATCATGTCGGCAACCGTGCGACGCCGGTAAGGAGTGTATCGATGGGACATGTATTAACCATCGTCGGCTCCGGGTCTAAAAGCATCAGCCTGGTATTGGGCGCCGCGGTCCTTGCGGCAGCGGTTGCCTCCGGGATGATGGGGATCGGACTGCGGGAAATAACGGATTGGGCCCTCGAAGTCTTCAGCGTCACCTTCATCGTTCTGCTTAGTGCGCTGCTGTCAGGATTCGCATATTGCTTAGTCCGTCTGGTCGAAAAGCGGAAGAAAGGTGAGGATAGCGAAGTTTGGCTGGAAGCTGGGATGCACGTGGCGGGCGGCGTCGCTACCATT
>NZAK01000063.1 GCA_002687515.1 Rhodospirillaceae bacterium | reverse complement strand
CTAGTGGCCTGCGTCATCTAATTTGCACCCCTACGACGGCGTTGCAAGGTTTCCGGCGAGGAGCGCGCCGCGCCGTGGTGCCAATCCACCACAAGCCGCGCGCGACGACGACCGGGAGCCTTGCAACGCCGCCCTCTGGGTCGCTTTTCCCGTCCCCCCGGAGTGTCGAAAGGGCTTGCCGATGGGCCCCGCATCGCCGGCGCCCTTCCTCCTACCGAGGAAACGGGAAAAGCGATCGTAGGGGTACAAATTAGATGACGCAGTCCACTAGGGAACTTGGACGCACCCCCCTTTACGATCTGCATATCGAGCTTGGCGCCAAGATGGTGCCTTTCGGCGGATACCATATGCCGGTCCAGTACGCGGGCGGAATCCTGGCCGAACACCGCCAGGCGCGCGAAAAAGCGGCGCTGTTCGATGTCAGCCATATGGGTCAGGCCGAATTGCACGGATCCGACCATGGTCCCGACCCGGCGGCGGTTTTCGAGCGCCTGGTGCCGGGCGATATCGGTGGCTTGGCCTTGGGCCGCATGCGCTACACCCAATTGACAAATGATGATGGCGGCATCATCGACGATCTGATGGTGACGCGGCGGCCCGGCCATCTGTTTCTGGTGGTCAATGCCGGGCGCACCGATATCGACTACGGCCATATCCTGGGTGGCATCGGCGGCGACGCTGAATTGACGCCGCTGGATGGGCGCGCCTTGCTGGCCCTGCAGGGCCCGCGCTCGCCGGATGTTCTTGGCCGTTTCGCCGCCGCCGCCGCCACAATGAAGTTCATGTCCTTGTCGGATGCGGAACTGGGCGGCGTAAAATGCCTCATCTCGCGCTCCGGCTATACCGGCGAAGACGGCTTCGAAATTTCCGCACCGGCGGAAGCCGCGGCGGATGTGGCGCGGTTGCTGTTGGCCGAGGAGGAGGTAGAAGCGGCGGGCCTTGGCGCCCGCGATTCGCTGCGCCTGGAAGCCGGGCTCTGCCTCTACGGACACGATATCGACGCGGCCACATCGCCGGTCGAAGCCGGCTTGTCCTGGTCGATCGGCAAACGCCGGCGCGAAGATGGCGGCTTTCCCGGCGCCGCCGTGATCCTCGGTCAATTGCGGGACGGTCCGCCCAGGAAACGCGTCGGCCTTCGCCTGGCCGGCCGCGCCCCCGCCCGCGAGGGCGCCGAGATTGTCGATGACGGCGACCGGGTTATCGGCGCCGTCACCTCGGGCGGTTTTGGCCCAAGCGTGAACGGCGCCATCGCCATGGGCTATGTGGGCGCAGAATTTGCGGCGCCGGGCCGTCAATTGGGGTTGATTGTTCGCGGCAAGCGTTTAGAAGCAGAAGTGGTAAAAATGCCGTTTGTGGCACATCGATATTTCAAGGCTTGATGGGGGCATAAAGTCTTATGGCTGATGTCAAATACACCGAGGAACATGAATGGATCCAAGTCGAGGGCGATGTCGCCTTGATTGGCATAACCGACTATGCCCAGGAACAATTGGGCGATGTGGTGTTCGTCGAACTGCCGAAGGTTGGCGCGGCCTTAAACAAGAGCGATGAAGCATCGGTCGTCGAGTCGGTCAAGGCGGCGGCCGAAATTTACGCGCCGTTCGACGGAGAAATCGTCGAAGTGAACGGCGCGCTCGAAGACAATCCGGGCCTGGTTAATTCCGACGCCGAGGGCGGCGGCTGGTTTTTCAAGCTCAAGATTTCCGATGCGGCGCAGTTGGAGGGCCTGTTGGACGCCGACGCCTACGCTAAGTTCCTGGAAAGCCTTGGCTGATGCGTTATCTGCCGCTCAGCGATGATGACCGCCGTGATATGCTGGCGGCCATCGGGGCGGGCGGCATCGACGCGCTTTATAAGGACGTGCCCGAATCGGCGCTGCTCGACGATCTGATCGATCTGCCGCGCCACCAGGGCGAGATGGAGGTGGAAACCGCCATCGCCGAACTGGCGGCGAAAAACATGGGCGCCGGATTGGTGCCGTTCTTCCTCGGCGCCGGCGCCTATCATCATCATATTCCCGCCGCCGTCGATCATCTGGTCCAGCGCAGCGAATACCTGACCTCCTACACGCCGTACCAGCCGGAGGTGTCGCAAGGCACCTTGCAGGCATTGTTCGAGTTTCAGACCCAGGTGGCGTTGATCACCGGCCTCGATGTGGCCAACGCATCGCTCTATGACGGCGCCACCGCCTGCGCCGAGGCGGCGATGATGGCCTGCCGCGTGACGCGCCGCGGCAAGGTGCTGTTGTCCGGCGGTTTGCATCCCCATTACCGCGATGTGAACCTGACCAACGCCCGCTTTCTCGATCTGGAAATCACGGTATCGGAAGCGGATGCCGCCGGGGCTGAGGATTTGACGGCGGCCATCGATGCGGACACCGCCTGCGTGGTCGTCCAGAACCCGGATTTTTTCGGTCATGTGAAGGAGCTTGGCGCGCTTGCCGAGGCCTGCCACGCGGCCGGCGCCTTGCTGGTCGTCGCGGTGACCGAGATTATATCTCTCGGCGCGATGCGGCCGCCCGGCGAAATGGGCGCCGATATCGTTGCCGCCGAGGGGCAGTCATTGGGCAATGGCTTGAATTTCGGCGGCCCACACGTCGGCTTGTTCGCCGTCCGCGACCGCTTCATCCGGCAGATGCCGGGCCGGNTGGCCGGTGAAACCCTTGATGTCGATGGCAAGCGGGGCTGGGTGCTGACCCTTTCGACCCGCGAACAGCATATCCGCCGGGAAAAGGCGACCAGCAACATTTGCACCAATTCGGGGCTCTGCGCGCTCGCCTTTTCGATCCACCTGTCGCTCCTGGGCGATGCCGGCTACCGGCGCCTGGCCCGGCTCAACCATGCGCGCGCCATCGCCCTGGCCGATGCCTTGTCCAGGGTTGCGGGCATCGAAGTGATCAACGAAACCTTCTTTAACGAGTTCACCCTGCGCCTCGCCAAACCGGCCGCCGAGGTGGTGGATACACTGGCCGGTCAGGGTATCCTGGCGGGGGTTCCGGTTTCGCGCCTTTATCCCGGCCGCGGCGATCTCGACCAATTGCTATTGGTGGCGGCGACGGAAACCGTCGGTGACGCGGATATCGACCGGCTGGCCGAAGCGCTGAAGAAGGTGCTCTGATGCCAGTCGAAGCCGAAACCTATACCGGGCATCGCGGCCTGGATCTGGAAGAGCCGCTGATATTCGAGCAGGGATCGGCGGCTGGGACCGGTGTCGACCTCGATGATCCGGGTGATTTCGCCGACCGGCTGGGCGCCGCGGCGCGCACTTCGGAAACCGGCTTGCCGGGCCTGTCGGAACCCCAGGTGGTGCGCCATTACCTGCGCCTCAGCCGCAACAACTATGCGATCGACGGCGGCATCTATCCGCTCGGCTCCTGCACCATGAAACACAATCCGCGCCTTAACGAAAAACTGGCGCGCCTCGGCGGGCTGGCGGATTTGCATCCGCNGCAACCGATCGCCACCGTCCAGGGGGCGCTCGAGCTTATCGACATGTGCGCCGACTGGCTGCGGCTATTGACCGGCATGCCATTGGTGGCCATGTCGCCGGCGGCGGGCGCCCATGGCGAACTCACCGGCTTGATGGCGATCCGCGCCGCGCTGGAAGCGGGCGGCGATGCGCGCCGCGTTGTCCTGGTGCCCGAATCGGCGCATGGCACCAACCCGGCCAGCGCCCATATGTGCGGCTACCAGGTCGAAGCGATCCCCGGCAACCAACGCGGCCGCGTCGATTACGGCGCCTTGAAGGACCGGCTCGGCGATGACGTCGCCGCGATCATGATCACCAATCCCAACACCTGCGGCTTGTTCGAGGATGAAATTATCGAAATCACCGGCGCCATCCACGACGCCGGCGCCTATGTCTATTGCGACGGCGCCAATTTCAACGCCATCGTCGGCCGCGTGCGCCCCGGTGATCTCGGCATCGATGCCATGCACCTCAACCTGCACAAGACCTTTTCCACGCCGCACGGCGGCGGCGGCCCCGGCAGCGGCCCGGTGGTATTGTCCGAGGCCCTGGCGCCGTTCGCGCCGGTGCCTTACGTGGTGCATGATGAAAACGGTTTCAGTCTGGTCGAAGATGCCAGCGCTTCGGACGCCAGCCCCTATGGCCGCATGAAGGGATTCCACGGCCAATTCGGCGTCTTCGTGCGCACCCTCGCCTACATGATGAGCATGGGCGCCGATGGGCTTCGCCAAGCGTCGACCGATGCCGTCCTTAGCGCCAACTACATTCTTGCCGGGCTCGGCGATGTTTTGACGCCTTCCTATGCAGGCCCCTGCATGCACGAGGTTCTGTTCGACGACCGTTTTTTGGCCGAGACCGAGGTCACCACCCTGGATTTCGCCAAGGCGATGATCGACGAGGGGGTGCATCCGATGACCATGTACTTTCCGTTGGTGGTGCATGGCGCGCTTTTAATGGAGCCCACGGAAAGCGAGAGCAAGGCCTCGTTGGATCAATATATCGGCATGCTGCGTTCCCTTGCCGAGCGGGCCCGGGCAGGCGAAGCCGAGGCCTTCAAGGAGGCGCCGAAGCTGGCGCCGCGCCGGCGTCTCGATGAAACGGCGGCGGCGCGCAACCCGGTCCTGCGCTGGTTGCCGGGCGAACGGCGGGCGGCCGAATAGACCGCATCGTTACATATTTTCAGAGGAAATTATCATCGTCGTTGCCGAACAGGCTGGCGACGTAGGATGCCTCGGAGCGGAGGCCCTGGCGGGCGATGAGTTTCTCCTGCGCGCCGGCCGGCAGATCGGTGAACGAAATGACGCCCTTATCCATCAGGATGGTGAGCAAATCCTCGGTAACGCGGGCCAGCGCCAAGTCGGCCCGCAACCATTGGTCGGCATCGATGATGGATTGCGCGTCGATCCCCAGATATTGAAGCAATTCCGGGTGTCCGTGCGGCAATTCTTCGTTGGCTTCGCCTTCGGCGTTGGCAAAAACCGCATCGATCACGCCGTTTGCGTCGCGCCTGACAAAGGGCATGCGTTGTTTCCTCCGAGTTGATATGAACCCAGTCTAAACTGATTACCGGGTATCTCACCACAAAATACTATCTAATGGAATATTGGCAGCGCTGCCGCCGGCGTCAACCATTATACCAACCTATTTACCTTCGCGCAGCCAGGCCAGCATGATGCCGCCGGCCGCCAGGAACAGGAACAAAAGCGCCGGTAACAGCGGGATTTGGCGGACGCCGGTGACCACATAGGCGCCGTTGCGGACCATGCCGAACCAGCCGTTGCCGGCGCCGCCCCGCCCCGGTTTGGTGCGCCGGAAGCCGGGAACACCGTCGCTGATCCAGGCAATGCCGCCGCCATTGGCCTTGACCACCGAAAGCAATTTGTCGGCCGACGCGCGCAGGTCCGACAGTTCCGGCGGATTAAGCTGGCCGACGGCGGCCATCGCCCGGCGGCGGCCGTCCTCGATCCGGTAAAGCCCGGTCTCCTTGGCGGTCAGGGTGGTCTTGGCGCCGCCCCGGTTATCCGGCGTCAGTTTGACGGTCTGCTTGGCGCCCGACGGCGCGGTCACCGATACCGGCGGGATATTGGTGTCCAGGCTGCGCCGTTCGATGGTCAGCTGCCTGCCGTCGACGCTGGCGCGCAGATCCTCTTCTTCAAGGTCGGGCTCCTTCATCAGCCAATGGGCCAGGCGGCGCATCAGTTCGGCGTGCGGTCCGCCGCCATCATGGCCGCGCGCCCAC
This sequence comes from Rhodospirillaceae bacterium, assembly GCA_002687515.1. Taxonomy (GTDB): domain Bacteria; phylum Pseudomonadota; class Alphaproteobacteria; order Rhodospirillales; family UBA2165. The sequence goes on along the minus strand of NZAK01000063.1, from coordinate 23,345 downwards.
AGCCAGACATGATCGCTCAGGAATTGGGCGACACGGCCCTTGCCGAAACGGTCGAGGATCAATAGCGGTTTGCCGTCGGCGCCGTTAAGGATGGTATTGCCGCGCCGCGCCTCCGCGTCGACCAGCCGGAACCAGCGCCCCCATTCGGGTGTCTTGCCGTCCTTGGTCTGCAGGCTCGAAGTGACCGGGTGGCGCCGGCCCTTGTCCGTCAATTGGGCGCGGAACGGCGCCTGGATTACCGGCCCCGAGGGCTCGCCCGGCATGATCCGGCCGAGCGGTGTATGAAACATCGAACGGACGCCGGCGAAATCCGGCCCGACGGCGGCCAGCACGGCGCCGCCCTTGTCCACATAGCGGGCGATATTCTGAAAATAATTCGGCGGCAAAACAAAACGCACCACATATCGGTCGAATACGATCAGATCGAACTCGTGCAGCTTGATCTCGAACAATTCGCGGATCGGGAACGAAATCAGCGCCAGTTCGTTGAGCGGCGTGAAGTCGTTCTTTTCCGGCGGGCGCAGAATAGTGAAATGAACCAGATCGACCGATGGGTCCGATTTCAATAGGTTGCGCCAGGCGCGTTCACCAAGGTGCGGCTGGCCCGACACCAGAAGCACGCGCAGCCGATCACGGACGCCGTTGACTGAGACGACCGCGCGGTTGTTGATCAGCGACATTTCGTTGCTCATCGCCTGGGCCTCGAGCTCGATGATCGTCGGCCCGCCATGTTCGATGGGAATTTCCACTTTGGCCGTGCGCCCGACGGGAAGCGTTCGGATACGCGCCTCGCCGCCGTCGACACGGATGCTTACCCCGGCGGAAGCGGCCTGGCGCTTCGGATTGTCTTCGATTCGAAGCCGCAGCTTGACCGATTTGCCGACGATGCCGAAAGCCGGCGCCCGCTCGACTACCAGGCGGCGGTCCCGCTCGCCGGGCGCGCCGGTCAACAGCACATGCAGCGGCGCGCCGTAGACGCCCGGTTTCCTGGCATCCTTTTCAATCGTTTTCCGGCCGATCACCGGGACATCGTGCACCTGGCCGTCGGTCAGCAATACGGCGCCGGCGAAGCGCCCCTTGGGAACATCGGTGATGGCCCGTTCCAATTCGCCGAAAAGCTCGGTGCCGTCCTTGGTTTCCTTGCCGCGCACCACCTTGATGCGCAGATCCTTATATTTGCCGAGTTCGGCGCGCACCCGCGCCAGCGCCGCCTTCAGCTGCTGGCGCCGCCCGCCGGTATTCTGGCTGGACGATTCATCCACCATCACCACCGCCATGTCCGGCTGGCTGCGGCGGTTTTCGGCTTCCAGGTCCGGATTCAACAGTGCCAGCGCCAATACGCCCAGCGCGAACATACGTATCAGGCTGCCGCGCGCCCTCCGGAAAAGCCCGAATATTAAGAGGATCAGCGCGATGGCGCCGGCGGCGGCAATAATGCGCCAATCGATCAGCGGCGCGAATCCGATGCCGGTGAAACCGATCATTGGCCGAGCCTTTCCAGGATCGCCGGCAGGTGCACCTGATCGGCCTTGTAGTTTCCGGTCAGCACATACATCAACAGGTTGATGCCAAACCGGTAGGCCATTTCGCGCTGGCGGCTGCCGCCGGGGGCGACCGGGTATAGGGGCCTGCGCGAGGCATCGATGGCCCAGGCGCCGGCCCAATCGTTGGAACCGACAATTATCGGCGAAACGCCGTCATTGGCGGCGCCCTTGCGCGCCACCCAGAGCCGCCCGCCTTTCCAGCGTCCCGGAAATTCGCGCAAAAGATAATAGGCCTTGGTCAGGACATGGTCGCCCGGAACCGCCTGCATCGGCGGCGCATCGATGCCGCGCGCGATTTCCTCCAACCGGTTGGCGCCGATACCGGTGCCGGACTGATCGCGGGTGTCGAAAAAGATGGTGCCGCCGGTTTTCATATATTTGTTGAGGCGTTCAGCCGTTTCGGCCGAAATTTGCGCCGCGTCCTCGGTGATCGGCCAATAGATCAGCGGATAGAAGCTTAGATCGTCGACCGCCGGGTCGATGGCGGCGGGCGCCCCCAGTTCGGCCGCCGTCCGCGCATTGGCGATATATGCCAGGCCGCGGAGCCCGGCGTGGCTGGTATCGTCGATTTTGCGGTCGCCGGTGCGCACATATGCGATGCGTACCGTCAGCGCCGAGGCGAAGGCGCCGGTATCGGGAGGCAGTACCGGCGGCGCCAGCGATCGGGATTGGGCGCGCGCCGGGCCGCTCCAGCCGGCGATGCCCATCAAGCCGGCAATGATTGCCGCCAATGCCAGTGTCTTTACCAGGCCGGCGACCGCCCGGCGGCGCGTGAAAAAGCCGCGCAGGGCGAAGCTGGCGATGATATCGGCGAGCGCCAGCAGAAGCGCCGCGGCCAGCAATGGGCCGCGCAAATCGCGCTCACGGGTCGCCTGATAGCTGCCCATGGTGACACCGCTAAGGGTGCCGATCGGCGTCAACGCCGCCAGCTTGGGTGTCAGGTTGAAGGCGCGGCGCGCGCTTTCGTCGCCGTAAAAGCCGGGCGGATGGTCCGGTCCCGGACTTGTGGCGGCGATCCGGTTTGCCTTGATGGCGCGCGCGCCGGTGCGCGCCGGCCCCAATGCGCCAAACCCGTCGACGCTGCGCAGCGGCGCCAGCAACCGGTCATCGGCGCCGCCGCCGACACCCCGGCTCAAGCGCACCAGATTCTGAAGCATGCCGACATAGAGGCCCGACAGCGGCAGGTTCGACCAATTTGGGCTGGGGGTGGTGTGGACGAACACCAGCCAGCCTTTGCCGCGCCGCTCGGCGGTAACAATCGGGGTGCCGTCGGTCAGGCGCGCCCAGGTCTTTTCGGGCAAATCGACGCTCGGTTGAGCCAGCACCTGGCGGCGGATCTTGACGTCTTTTGGAACGGCAAGTCCGGCGAACGGGCTGGTCTCCGGAAACGGCGCCAAACTGGCCGGTTTGGTCCAGGACAGGGCGCCGCCAAGCTCGCGGTCGCCCTGGCGCAGGCGGACCGGCAAGAGCGGTCCCTTGACGCCGGCCAGACGCGGCCCGGCAAAGCGCAGGACCAGTCCGCCATCGGCCATCCAGCCTTGCATCAGCCGCCGGCTGGTGCCCGAAATCCGCCCCGGATCAGCCAGCACCAGGACCGCCAGTTCCCGGCGCAGCAGCTCGATAATGCTGCCGGTGCGCACCTCGGTGAACGGATCGAGGGCGCGGTCCAGGTAAAACAAATCGTCGAGAAGAGGTTGATCGACCCGGCGTCCGGCATCGGTGGCCAGCCCCACCGGCCGCCGCCGCCAGCGTTCGTCGACCAGGACCATGGCGCCCGCGTGGTTGCCGTTTTCAATCTCGATATGGGTGACCCGGTTGCGGATTTCGGGCGGCATCGGAAGCTTGAGCCGCGCCTCGGTCTTGCCGGTCTCGAAAGTCAGGGCCCTTTGTGCCAGCACACCGCCATCTTCGCCGCGCACCCGGACGCTTAGGCGCCGCGTCGATGAACCGGGTGCCTTTCGCGCGCGGATGGTCAGCCCGTCGCGCACCGATAGCGGCGGCAGAAGAATGCTCGGCAAATTACCGGGCGGATCAGCCAGCACCGTGACTTTGCCGAGCCCTGAAAGCGCGCGCGCAAATTCGGCCGCCGAATTTTCGTCGAGGCCGTTGGACAGCCAGACCAGATGAGCCTCGCCAACCGTCTCGATGTCGCCGAGCACCGATGCGGCGGCCCGGCGGTCCACCGGCCAGGGTTTGGGTTTCAGCGCCTGTATGGTTTGGCGCGCCTTATCGGCGGTCATCAGCGATTCCAGCGCCCGCGCCTTGNCCTCGCCGGGTGCCGTCGTCACCACCGCGACGGCGCGGCCATCGCGCTCGGCCCGGTCCAAGATATTTGCCGCCGCGTTCTGCCGCGCCGGCCAGTTTTTGGCCGATGCCCAGCCGTCGTCGATGACGATCACCAGCGGCCCGGTACCCTCTAATCGGTCGCCGGCGTTGATCACCGGATGGGCGGCGCCAAGAATCAAAAATGTCACCAGCGCCAAGCGCAAGAGCGTCAGCCACAAGGGAGTTATGGCCGAACTTTCCTCGGGGTTGGCGAGCCGCATGATCAGCCGGATCGCCGGAAAACGGATACGTTTCGGGGCCGGCGGTATGATCCTCAGGAGCCACCAGATTAGGGGCAGGGCGGCAAGCGCCAGAAGCGCCACCGGGGCGGCGAAGGAAAGGGCGCCGAGGGCAAACACCGGCTAACGCGCCCTCGGCTGGGCCAGCGACGTATAAAGGCGCAGGAGCGCGCCTTCGGCCGGCTGATCGGTGGTGTGAATTAGGTAATCCCAGCCGGTGGCGCGGGCGATGTCCTTGAGGCCCAGCTGCAGTTCCTCCATGGTTTGGCGGTATTCTTCGCGGACCCCTTCAACCCGGCCAATCAACGCCGAGCCTTCTTCTTCCATGCCTTCGAAACGGGCGCGCCCGGCGAAGGGCAGGTTGTTTTCGGCCGGATCGAGAATCTGGATGAGATGGCCGTCGACGCCGCGGTCGGCGAAACCGCCGATGGCTTTGTACAAATCCTCCAGCGGTTCCAGGAAATCGCCGAAAAAAACGGCGCGCCCATAGCGCGGCAACGGCTCGAACGGCGGCAGGCTGCCGGCGGCGGTGTCGCCGGCGGTCAAACTCCGTTCCTCCATCGCCTGGGCAAGCAGATAGAGCGCATTGCGGCCGGTGCTCGGCGTCATATTGTGGCCGAGGGCGGCGACATGTTCGCCGCCGCGCACCAAAAGCGAGGCCAGCGCCAGCGCCAGCAAATCGGCGCGTTCCGATTTGTCCGGCAGATTGCGCGCCGAGGTATAATTCATCGACGGCGACGCGTCGCTCCAGATCCAGACGCTTTGCGCCGCTTCCCATTCGTTTTCACGCAGGAACACCGAATCCGACCGGGCCGAGCGGCGCCAATCGATCTGCCCAATCGGATCGCCCCATTCGTAACGGCGGTACTGCCAAAAGGTTTCGCCCTGGCCGACGCGGCGGCGGCCGTGAACGCCCTGCGAGACGGTTGCCGCGACCCGGTCCGCGGCGACCATCAGGGGCGGCAGGTTGGCCGATAATATATCGGCGCGTGCGTGCGTATCGGCGAGCTGTGTGGCCATGGTTTTGCCGTGTCTAGCCGATCCGGGCGGCTAATTTTTCGATGATTTGGGCCATGGTCACGCCCTCGGCGCGGGCTGCGAAATTGAGGGCCATGCGATGGCGCAGCACCGGATGGGCGAGCGCCAGCACGTCATCGACCGAAGGCGCCAGCCTTCCTTCGATGACGGCGCGGGCGCGCACCGACAGCATCAATGCCTGGCTGGCGCGCGGGCCGGGCCCCCAGGCCACGTGTTCGTTGATTTCGGCAAGCTGCGATTCGCCGGGCCTTCCGGCGCGCACCAATTCCAAGATTGCCGCCATGACGCTTTCACCAACCGGGATGTGCCGCACCAGACGCTGGGCGCTTATTAATTCCTCGGCCGCCATCACCTTGGCCGGCTGTTCGTCGTGGGCGCCGGTGGTCTTGGTCAGAATTTCCCTTTCCGCCGCCAGTTGCGGGTAGTCGATATCGACCTGCATCAGGAAGCGGTCCAACTGTGCTTCCGGAAGCGGATAGACGCCTTCCTGCTCCAACGGGTTTTGCGTCGCCAGCACGTGGAACGGGCGCGGCAGGCCGTGGTAGTGCCCGGCGACCGAAACCCGGTGCTCTTGCATGGCTTGCAGCAATGCCGACTGGGTGCGCGGGCTTGCCCGGTTGATCTCGTCGGCCATCAAAAGCTGGCAGAAGACCGGACCTTGGATGAATCGGAACGACCGTTTGCCGCTATCGCTTTCCTCCAAAACCTCGGAGCCGAGAATATCGGCGGGCATCAGATCGGGGGTGAATTGGACGCGCCGCTCATCAAGGCCGAGAACCTTGCCCAAGGTTTCCACCAGCCGGGTTTTGCCGAGGCCGGGAACGCCGATCAACAACACGTGACCGCCGGCGAGCAGCGTGATAAGAGTTTCCTCGATCACCCGTTGCTGGCCGAATATGATGCGGCCGACGCCGTTTTTGACGTCGACGAACTTGGCACTAACCTTTTCCAGATCATCGACGAGTTCGGTTTGATCTTGTGCTGTTGCGGCTTCGGTCACTCTATTTTCTCCTCGGCAGGATAGAAACGCTCGCGTCATGGACGAAAAGGTTCAAAACCAGTTTCCTCGGCTTTCCACCGGAAATAAGAATCTTCACGGTGAAGCCGTCGATCCGGTTACCGGACAGGTGCTGTGCGGCAACCTGGATATCCGCATCGACCGTGACGGCCATTGGTTTTACCACGGCTCGCCCATAGGCCGCAAAGAACTCGTGAAACTTTTCGCATCGGTTTTGAAACGCGATCCGGATGGCCGCTACTGGCTGGAAACGCCGGCTGAAAAGGGCGAGATTTTGGTGGAGGACGCGGCTTTCATGGCGGTTGAAATGATTGCCAGTGGCAGCGGTACCGATCAGAGCCTCGAATTCCGCACCAATATTGACGAAAATGTGATCGCCGGCGCCGATCATCCATTGCGGATTGAACTGGATCCCCGTACCCAGGAACCGTCACCCTATGTCCTGGTGCGCGATTGTTTGGAAGCGCGATTGACGCGCGCGGTGTTTTATGAACTGGTCGATTTAGGGGTGGAAATGACGGTCGAAGGGGAACAAATCTATGGTGTGTGGAGCGCCGGGCAGTTTTTTGCGATCGGCCCGGTACCCGAAGATTTGCCCGAAGACATGCCCGATTAGATGAATGACCAATGCTAACCCGTGAATCAATCCTCGACCGACTTGCCGATTTCGAGCCCGGAGCGGAGCCCCGTTCCAACGTCGACGCGGAAAATGCCCCGCCGCCCGGTGCCGAGCGCAATCCCTGGATAACCGGCGACGGGACGTTGAAGCCGGCGGCGGTGCTGGTGCCTCTGGTGGCGCGCGAAAATGGCATGACCGTTCTGTTGACGCGCCGCACCAGCCACCTCAACAACCATGCCGGCCAGATCAGTTTTCCCGGCGGCCGGGTCGACGATAACGACCGCGACGCCGAGCATACCGCTCTCCGCGAGACCGAGGAAGAAATCGGTCTCGATAGCCGCCAGATCGATATCGTCGGCCGGCTCGAAGATTACATTGTCGGCACCGGATATCTGGTCAGCCCAATCGTCGGCATGATCGAACCGCCCTTCGATCTCGACCCGCACGATCATGAAGTGGCCGAGGTGTTCGAGGCGCCGCTCGATTATGTGCTCGATCCGGATAATTTCGAGCGCCATTCGCGCCAATACGAAGGCTCCGAACGATTCTATTTCGCCGTCACCTGGGGCGATTATTACATCTGGGGCGCGACAGCCGGCATGCTGCGCAACCTGTCCAGCATAATCTGGTCCGGCTGATGCGAATATTCCTTCACGTCATCGTGCCGCTTATCGCACCGTTCGTTATCTACGCCATTTGGATTTACGTGGACGCCCAGCGGCAGGGCCGGGGCCAGCCCAATTGGGAGGAAGGCAACTGGTTCTGGGCGATGGTCGTCGGCGCCGTGCTGACGGCGGCATCGCTGGGCTACCTGGCGACGCGCGGCGGCGATCCGGGCTCCTCCTACCAGGCGCCGCGATACGAAGACGGAAAGGTCGTTCCGGGCAGAATCGAATAGGCGGGCGCATCATGCCCCTGGATTTCCTCAGCAACTTTGACAACACCGTGGGCCGATGGGCGATCACGCTTGTCGGGTTCATCCTTTTTATGTTCCTGGTTGCCCGCCGCAGGTCGATGCGGCGGAGCGCCGAAAAGAAACCGGCCTTCACCCAGGACGATATCGTTGTCGATTGGGGGCCGGATCCGGGCGGCCAGGTCACGGTGCAGCCATGGATGCGGACGGATCAGGTGAAAGCGGTCCTGGCGGCGATCACGCGGGATGGCAAGGAAGCCCGGTTTATCGGCGGCTGTGTCCGCGACACCCTGTTGAAACGCCCGGTAACCGACATCGATATCGCCACCCAGGAACCGCCGGAACGGGTCCTGAGGCTGCTTGAGGATGCCGACATATATGCCATCCCGACCGGCCTCAAACATGGCACCGTGACGGCGGTGGCGGGCGGCCAGTCGTTCGAGATCACGACCCTGCGCAAGGACATCAAGACCGATGGCCGCCATGCGATTGTGGAATTCACCGACGATTGGCGGCTCGACGCGGCGCGCCGCGATTTCACCTTCAACACCATGAGCGCCACGCCCGACGGCATGGTCTACGACTATTTCAACGGCATCCAGGATCTGGCCGGCCGGGTGATCCGCTTCGTCGGCCGCGCCCAGGAACGGATCGACGAGGACCGCTTGCGCATCTTGCGTTATTTCCGCTTCATCGCCGTCCTCGGCATGCGCATCGGCGACAAATACGAGTTTCAAATCTGCGTCAATAACGCGCGCCATTTGCCGGAACTGTCCGGGGAACGCATCCGCGCGGAGCTGTTCAAAATCTTAGATTCCGATGATCAGTTCGATGCTTTGAAGCTGATGATCGATCACGGTGTCATGCAATATATCCTTCCCGAGGCCGAAAAGACGGAACGCCTCAAGCGGCTGATGTGGCTCGAAACCTCGGCCATCAAATACGATTCGGTGGTGCCCGACCGGATCAGGCGCCTGGCGGCGCTGATCGATACCGATACCGCCGGCGCCGGCGAGATCGCCCGGCGGCTGCGCTTTTCCCGCGCCGACCGGGAGCATCTCAAGAACTTGGCCGAGCCGCGCTGGAAGGCATCGCACGAGGCAGGCGAAGATGCGCTGCGCGGCGCACTGCATCGATTGGGAGCGGCCGAGGTGATCGACCTCACCCTGCTGACCTGGGCGGAGCAATTGATCATCACACCGCGCCTGGATCCCGGGGAAAAAGACGGCTGGCAGTCGGTCATCGGTATTGCCGATGCCTGGACGCCGGTCGAATTTCCGTTGCGCGGCCGTGATGTCCTGAGCCTGGGCGCCGAAGAAGGGCCGCGCGTTTCCGAGCTTCTGTCCGAAGTGGAGGATTGGTGGGAAGAAGACGGTTGCCACCAAGGGCGCGAAACCTGTCTGCAAGAATTGCGGCGGCGTTTCGAGAATTCCAACTGATCGGCAAATCCCACTAAATTTGCCGTTTTCGAACTTGATTGCTGGACTGAGCGGCCCTCGTGGCTAAGATACGGGTAGGCAAACAGGGGGTGCCAATGGCCGGAAAATCCAAGTCACTGGGAACGTTCGATGCGGGCTCGATCGCGCCGTTTTTTGAATCCAAATCCTTGGCCGTGATCGGCGCCTCGACCGACCCGATAAAACAAGGCGGCCGGCCGGTCCGCTATTCGGTGATGAGCGGCTACAAGGGCCGCGTCTATCCGATCAATCCGCGCGCCGACGAAGTGCAGGGGGTCAAGGCTTACCCGTCGGTGGGCGACGTGCCCGGCCCGGTGGAATGCGCCTTTATCGCCCTGCCGGCGCCGGCGGTCGAAGGCGCGGTCATGGACTGCGCCGAAAAAGGGGTGCGCGCCGCCATCATCATCAGTGCCGGCTTCGGCGAGGTCGGCGCGGCGGGCCGGCGAACCCAGCAACGCATCGCCGATATCGGGCGCGATGCGGGCATGCGCCTGGTCGGCCCCAACTGCATGGGGCTGATGGATGTGCGGCGGAATTTTTTTCCCACCTTCGCGCCGCTGTTCGGCTTCAACGGCGAGGAACGGCCCGGCATCGGCAACATTTCGCTGGTCAGCCAAAGCGGCGCCTTCGGCGCCCACGCCTATGAAATGGCGCGTACCCGGGGCGCCGCCTTCAACAAATGGGTAACCACCGGCAACCAATGCGACACCGAGATTTCGGATTTCGTCGCCTATCTGGCCGACGACAAGGATACCGAGATCATCATGATCTATTTCGAGGGCTGCCGCGATCCGGAGAAGCTGAAGCAGGCCTTCCGGATGGCGCGCGCCAACGGCAAGCCGGTTGTTCTGTTGAAAGCCGGCCGCTCGGAAACCGGCGTCAAGGCGGCGGTCTCGCATACCGGCTCGATGGCCGGCTCCGACGCCGCCTTCGACGGCTTCTGCCGGCAATTCGGAATTCATCGGGCCGACACCACAAGCGAGCTGATGGACATCGCCATCGCCTGCTCGATGCGCAAGTACCCGTCGAAGCCGCGTGTCGGATTGGTCAGCATTTCTGGCGCCGCCGGTGCGTTGATGGCCGACTATGCCGCGGAAGTTGGCCTCGATGTGCCGCCGCTGCCGCGCGCCGCGCAGAAAAAACTTTTAAAGCTGTTTCCCTTCGGCTCGGCCCTCAACCCGATCGATCCGACCGCCTTGTGGGGTCAGGATATGAGCGTTCTCAGCGCCAGCCTGGAGGCGCTGATCAAGGACGGCGGCCACGATGCGGTTGTCCTCTTTGGATCGACCATCGGCGTCAACTTCATCAATATCGAACGCTTCAAGAACCATATTTTCCCGGTGCGCAAGAAATATCCGAAGCCGCTGATAGTGATCAGCATGCTCGGCTCGCCCGACCTGATCGCCGATTGGAAGACCGAGGGTTTTCAGATTTACGAAGACCCGAGGCGCGCCATCGAAGTGGTGGCGGCGCTGGCCAAGCTGGGTCCGATCGCCAGGCGCGAGGCCAGACCGCCGGCCCGCCCGCGCGTGCCGAGGGCATTCAGGATCACGCCGGAACGCGCCTTAAGCGAGGCCGAAGCCATGGACGCGCTGGAAAAAGCCGGCCTGCCGTTTGCGCCGCGCGGGGTGGCCACGTCGCGCGCCGGGGCGCAGCGGCTGGCGGCCAAGATGGGCTTCCCCGCCGTCCTCAAAATCGCCTCCCGCGATATTCTGCATAAATCAGACATCGGCGGCGTCGAACTGGGATTGGCGAGCAAGCGCGAGGTGGGCGCCGCATATGACGGCATCTTGAAAAAAGCGAAAAAAGCCGCGCCCGGCGCCGCCATCGACGGCGTATTGGTGGCGCCCCAGATCGGCGGCGGCGACGAAACCATCCTCGGCGTCAGCAACGATCCCGGCCTCGGGCCGGTGGTCATGTTCGGCATGGGCGGTATTTTTGTCGAGGTCTATAAGGATGTCGCCTTCCGGGTGGCGCCGTTCAGCAGAGCCGAGGCGAAGGCCATGATCGCCGAGGTGACCGGCCACGCCATACTTACCGGAGCCCGCGGCCAAGCAGCATCGGATGTCGACGCGCTGGCCGATGCGCTGCACCGCCTGTCCCTGTTCGCCGCCGCCAACGCCGACACCATCGCCAGCATCGACATCAACCCCTTCATGGTGCTGCCGAAAGGCAAGGGTAAAAAGGGCAAGGGCAGGAAGGGCAGGGGCGCGGTCGGCGTCGATGCGCTGATCGAGCCGCTATAGACCCATATCGCCCCATACGGCCCCATATATACTGGGCGCTGTCTGCTATTCGGCGCGATCGACGGCCTTGAAACCGGGCCGGTATTTCTTGTCGTCGAGGAAATCCTGCATGCCGCGGTGGCGGGTGTTTTCGGTGTCGCGCCAACGCAGTTGTTCCTGCTTGGCCATGATATATTCGTAACTTTCCTCGATGCTCATATCGCGGCAGTTGCGGATCGTTTCCTTGGTCGCCTGCAACACCGCCGGCGCCTTTTTCATCAAATTCTCGGCCAGCTTGACGGTCTCTTCCCTGAGCTTGTCGCCCGGCACCGCATAGGTGACCAGGCCCATTTCCTCCGCCATCCTGCCGTCGAAGGGATCGCCGGTCATCGCGTAATACATGGATTTCCGGTAATTCATGGTCATCGTCACCACCTTGGAGACCAGCCCGCCCGGCAGGATGCCCCAATTGACCTCGGAAAGGCCGAAGGTTGCGTCCTCGTCGGCGATAGCGAAATCGCAGGCGCACAGGGGAATGAAACCGCCGCCGAAACAAAAGCCGTTGACCATGGCGATGGTCGGTTTCGGAAAATTAGAAAGCTTGTACCAGCCCCAGCGCCGGTCGGCTTCGCGGGCGCGGGCGCGCTCGACCGGCTTGTCGTCCAGATCGCGGAAGAACAGCCGCAAATCCATGCCGGCGGTGAAGGCCTCGCCCTCGCCGGTCAAAACCAGAATGTGGGTTTCGTCGTCGGTTTCCAATTCCGTGAGCACATCGACCATGTCGAAACACAATTGCGGGCTCATGCAGTTGCGCTTTTCCGGGCGGTTGAGTTTCACCCAGGTGATGCCGTTTTCCTTTTCCACCAAGACCGTTTCATATGTGCCGAGCGCCATGTCCTCATCTCCCTAATTACAGATCACGATGGGTTGAATCTAATCAGCCGCCCGGCGCACATGTCAAGCAGGGGTGATGCGAATGCTTAGCGAATCCGTCCGGCCAGGCGCCGGAAATTGCCGCCGTCGCTGGCGGCAACGAAGCGGTCCGGATGAGCCGCCGCCAGTTCGCGCACATAGCCGCTCCAGCGATATCCCTTGTATCCCTGGGGACTGTCGGCGCGTTTCCTGGCCTGCTTGCCTTCGATGGCCATCAGCGCCAGGCCCAATTCATCCATGACCGGCAGCGTTTCGGCCAGGTAACGCTCGCCTCGTTTGCGCGGCAGGCTGGTTTCCAAATCGATCAGCGGCAGGATACCGCGATCCAGGAAAGATTGGATACGGGTCCGCCATTTGGCTTCAAGGGCAGGGGGCACCCGATAGGCGCGGTTATCTTCGGCCGCCGCCGGTGGCGGCGCCAAGGCTGATATCAGCCCTAGAATCAGCCCTAGAATCAGCCCTGTAATCAGCCTTGTAATCAGGCCGCCGAACAAACGGTCGGGCACAAAATTGAACATCGCCTCGATTCCACTTTAGGGTTCGATATCGAAGCGCACCGGTACCCGCGATACATCGATGCCGGATTCGGCTAAGCGGATCACATTGACGGTTTCGGCCAAATCGGGCGATCCGGAATAATAGGCGTGGACCCCATCGGTGCCGACCCGCTCGGACCGGTTCCAGTGGCCGAGGGCGACGTAGTCGGCGCCGGTGGCGGTAATTTCGTCGGCGCCGATCAACCAGCCCGGATTATGCCGCCGGTTGCGGTCGGGCGCCGCTTCGTAATGACCGTGGGCCATGACCACCTGCCAGCGGGTGCTGCGCGGGCGGGGGCTGCGCAATGGCATCATGTCCGCGTAATCGCGGTGCGCGTGGCCCCAAACCTCCAGGTTAAGTTCATCCAGCAGCACCGCTTGATCATGGGTCAGGCCGAGGATATGGACACCCTCGATGCCGGCAAGTCCGCTCCGGTGGAAGGCGCTGCCCGGTATGATCGGGTCGTGGTTGCCGGGAAGAATGACCACATGCATGGCCGCGCCTTGCAACAGCTCCGCCGTTTCATCCAGCAGATGCTGGGGCTGGCGGTTATGTTCGAACATGTCGCCGGCGACCAGGATCGCATCGGCGCCGGTCCGCTGCGCCGCATCCAAGACGCTGCGCAGCCCCATGGTCCGGACGCCGCCATAGACTTCGGGGCCGAACTGATGGTCGATATGCAGGTCCGACGAGTGGACCAGTACAATCTCGCCGCCATCTTCGCCGGGTCGTGATGCGTTGGGCATGTTCATGTCTTCAGTGGCTTGGTCGTTCAGTGATCTGGCGCTGGATTGTAGCCGCGCATACCGGTCTCGCAAGCGGTTCGCAAATTAAGGCCAGGCGGCCAGGGGCGGCAGGGACATCAGGATGGCTTCGGTGTTGCCGCCGGTCATCAGGCCGAACTTGGTACCGCGGTCGTGGATCAGGTTGAATTCCACATAGCGGCCGCGCTTGGCCAATTGTTGTTGCCGCTCGGCCTCGGTCCAGGCTTCGTCCATGTGGCGGCGCACCAGCGCCGGATAAATGCCGAGGAAGGCGCGGCCCACATCCTGGGTGAAGGCGAAATCGGCCTCCCAGTCGCCGCTGTCCAGATTGTCGTAAAAGATGCCGCCGACGCCGCGCGCCTCGCCCCGGTGGGTGAGGAAAAAATACTCGTCGCACCATTGCTTGAAACGTGCATGGTATTCGGCGTCTGCGGCGTCGCAGGCGGCCTTCAGGGCGGCGTGGAAATCTTCGGTATCGGCGTCGATGGCAATGACCGGCGTTAGATCGCCGCCGCCGCCGAACCAGCCACGGGTGGTGACGATCATGCGCGTGTTCATGTGGGCGATGGGCACCTTCGGCGAAAGCGGATGGGCGACCAGCGATATGCCAGCCGCCCAAAAACGCGGATCCTCGCCAGCGCCCGGTATCTGGGCGCGGAAGCTTTCCGAAAATTCTCCGTAAACGGTTGATAGGTTGACGCCGACCTTTTCGAAAACGCGCCCGCGCATGACCGACATGACACCGCCGCCGCCTTGCTCCGCCGCGCCTTCCGCCGAGGGGCGGGTCCATTCCTCAGCCGCGAACCGGCCGGCGCTCGCCTCGCTCGATCGATTCGGGCCGGCAACATCATCTTCGCAAGATTCGAGGGCGGCGCAGATTTCATCGCGCAATTGGGCGAACCACCGGGTGGCGCGCGCTTTCATTGTGTCGTCGATCTTGCTCATCTGGCGGTTTCCAGACTGTCCGGCGCGTCCCCCAACTCGGCAAATCCATTCAACTGGCGCAATGCCTCGCCCAACACCATTGCCGCCGCCTGGGCCACGTTGAGCGAGCGCATGCCGCCCGCAAGCGGGATGATCAGCCGCGCATCCACCGCCTCATGCACAACATCCGGCACGCCGGCGCTTTCGCTGCCCATGATGATGCTATCGCCGCCCCGGAAGGCAAAGTCGGTATAGCTGGTGATTGCCTTTGTGGTCATAAGAATAAGGCGGGAATCGGCTCGTTCTGCCTGAAAATCGGCCCACGAAGCGTGGCGTTCGAGTTGCACCCGGTCGGCGTAGTCCATGCCGGCGCGCCTGAGGCGGCGGTCGCCGAATACGAAGCCGCAGGGTTCGATTACGTCGACCGCCACGTTCAAACAAGCGCAAAGCCGCAACATCGCGCCGGTATTTTGTGGAATGTCCGGTTCGAACAGCGCCAGACGTGGTCTCAGGTCCGGTTTCAGGGCAAAAATCCCTTGCATTCGGTCGTTTATCGACTATACAAAGGCCGTCTTCTATCACGGAAACGAACGGAATATCCAATTCCAGGACGCTTTAACAGGGACATTATTTCGATCTTCGGTATGAAATAAGCGTAACCCCGTGAAATTCAGCCCGAAAATTCCTACTTATATTTTTTGACACATCGATACGAATTTGCAACCGGTCTATCGGTAAACCAAAGGAACTATTCATGGCCGAAACAGCATCAACAACCCATGACGGGTCCGAAGACGAGGAATCGCGCCGCGACTTCCTGTTGATATCGACCGTTGCGGTGGGCACCATCGGCACCGCCTTGGCGGCGTGGCCGTTTATTGACCAAATGAACCCGTCGCGGGATGTGCTGGCGCTGGCTTCGACCGAGATCGATCTTAGCCCCATCGAGGAAGGCCAGTCGATCACCGTTGTCTGGCGCGGCAAGCCGGTGTTCGTGCGCAAACGGACGGCGAAAGAGATCGAGACGGCGAAAAACGACGACAGCGCGGTCATGAAGCATCACGAGACCGATGCCGACCGGGTGCAAAAGCCCGAGTGGCTGGTGCAGATCGGTATCTGCACCCATCTCGGCTGCATTCCGCTCGGCCAAAAGGCGAGCGACCCGAAGGGCGAGTTCGGCGGCTGGTTCTGCCCCTGCCACGGCTCGCACTACGATACCTCGGGGCGCATCCGCAAGGGGCCGGCGCCCAAGAACCTGCCGATACCGCCTTACGCCTTTACCAGCGATACAGCGATCCGGATCGGATAGGAGCCGTCATGAGCGAAAGCACACGAGAATTCAAAAACCCGGTTCTCAATTGGATCGAATACCGGTTGCCGATCTTCAGCTTTATCGATGATTCGGTTGGTACAAAATATCCATCCCCGCGCAACCTGAGCTATTGGTGGAATTTCGGCTCCCTGGCCGGGGTGGTTCTGGTGGTCATGATTGGCACCGGCATTTGGCTTGCCATGAATTATACGCCGCATGTCTCGATGGCCTTCGATTCGGTGGAACGCATCATGCGTGACGTCAATTACGGCTGGCTGATCCGCTACGTCCATATGAACGGCGGAACCATGTTTTTCATAGCCGTTTATATACATATATTCCGCGGCCTTTATTACGGGTCCTACAAGGCGCCGCGCGAACTGTTGTGGATCATCGGACTTTTTATTTTCATGGCCATGATGGCGACCGCCTTCGTCGGTTATGTGCTGCCCTGGGGACAGATGAGCTTCTGGGGCGCCACCGTGATCACCAACCTGTTTTCGGTGATCCCCTTCTTTGGCGACGCCATCGTGGAATGGCTGTGGGGCGGGTTTTCGGTGGATAACCCGACCCTCAACCGTTTCTATTCGTTCCACTATGTCTTGCCATTCATCATCTTCGCCCTGGTGTTCCTGCATCTCTGGGCGCTGCATGTGCACAAATCCAACAACCCGCTCGGCGTTGATATCAAGGGTGACGAAGACACCATCCCGTTCCATCCTTATTACACGGCGAAGGATGCTTACGGGCTCGGCGTCTTCCTGATCGTTTTCATGGGCTTCACCTTTTTCGCGCCCAACTTCTTCGCCGAGGCGGAAAACTATATCGAGGCCAATCCGCTGGTGACCCCGGCGGAAATCGTGCCGGAATGGTACTTCCTGCCGTTCTATGCAATTTTGCGCGCCGTGCCCGACAATTTCATCGACATCTGGGGCATTCTGCCGGTCATCGTATCGGCCAAGGCGGCCGGCGTGATCCTGATGTTTGCGTCGATCTTCGTGCTGGCGCTGATGCCCTGGCTCGATACCTCCAAGGTACGCAGCGCCAGGTTCCGCCCGATCTACAAACAGGTGTTCTGGATTTTTGTTTTGGATTGCATCGTGCTCGGCTATATCGGAGCGAATCCGCCGGAAGGCCATTTCCTGATCATCGGGCGCATCGCGACGGCCTATTACTTCTTCCATCTGGTAATTCTTATCCCCCTGCTCGGCAAGTTCGAGAAAACCCGGCCGGTTCCCGAGAGCATCAGCGCCGCGGTCACCGCCGCCGGCTCGGAAGAGGAGCGGAAATAATGAGCAAAAGCCTGATCGCCGCATTCCTCGCCGCCGGACTGGCCCTCGGCGTCGTTGCCCATGATGCCAACGCATCGATCGGGGCGACACCGCCGCCGAGCCAGGAATGGACCTTCAACGGTATTTTCGGGCATTTCAACCGGGCCCAACTGAAACGCGGTTATCAGGTCTACCAAGAGGTCTGCGCCGCCTGTCATTCCCTGCGCCAGATTTATTACCGTAACCTCACCGAGATCGGCTTTTCCGAGGATGAGGTGAAGGAAATTGCCGCCGAGTTCGAGGTGCCCGCCGGCCCCAACGAGGAAGGCGAAACCCACGAGGACGGCGAGCCGATCATGCGTCCGGCGAAGCCTTTCGACAAGCTGGTCAACCCCTACGCCAACGACAATGCGGCGCGCGCCGCCAACAATGGCGCCCTGCCGCCCGATCTGTCGTTGATGACCAAGGCGCGCAAGGGCGGCGCCGATTACCTGCATGCGCTGCTCATCGGTTTCAAGGACGCGCCGGAGGATTTCAAGCTGCAGGAAGGCATGAGCTACAACACCTATTTCCCCGGCAACCAGATCGCCATGGCGGCGCCGATCGACGACGAAGCGGTCGAATATGCCGATGGCACCAAGGCGACCAAGGACCAGATTTCGCGCGACGTGACCGCGTTCCTCGCCTGGGCGGCGGAACCGGAACTTGAGGAGCGCAAGCGCTTAGGGATAAAGGTGATGATCTTCCTGATCGTTTTCACCGCCATGCTTTACGCGGTGAAGCGCAGGGTCTGGGCCAAACTTCACTAAAGCGGAAATTATGCGCCGGCGGGTTGCCGCCGGCGGCCAAACCGTTATAAATCAGTCGCTGGGTTGGGCGGAATTCGATAATCGGATTCCGCCCCAGTTTTAACCGATTTGGGAGGCAATGAATGAAGGTTTTGGTCCGCTTCTGCTTGGCGATGTCGATGACGGTTTTCCTGGCCGCAAACGCTTCGGCGGCGGGCAAGCCCAAGGTTCTGTTCAAGACCACGAAGGGCGACATCACCATCGAGCTGTTGCCCGAAAAGGCGCCGAAATCGGTGGCTAATTTCCTTCAATATGTGCGCGAGGGGCATTACAACGGCACCATTTTCCACCGGGTGATCGCTTCCTTCGTGGTTCAGGGGGGCGGCTTCACCAAGGATTATCAGCGCGTGCCGACACGCGCGCCGATCCCCATCGAGGCCGACAACGGCTTGTCCAACGAACGTGGCACCATCGCCATGGCGCGTACGCAGAACCCCAATTCGGCGACCGACCAGTTTTTTTTCAACCTTAAATTCAACGGCTTTCTCAATCACCGCTCGAAGACCGAACGGGGATGGGGCTATACGGTTTTTGGCCGCGTCGTCGGCGGCATGAATATCGTCGGGCGCATCGCACGGGCGCCGACCGGCGCCGGCGGGCCGTTTTCAAAGGATGTGCCGAAGGATATGATCGTTCTCGAGAAAGCGATGATCATATCGGAATAGACTTCGTATCGGAATGAATTGGCTCTTATTATTGCGGGCGCCGGAAAGGGAGCGGTCATGGCAGGCACGGAAATCCAGCCGGTAATCGGCATCATCGGCGGCAGCGGTGTCTACGACATCGATGGCCTCGAAAACACGCGTTGGGAACGCATTGCCTCGCCCTTCGGCGATCCGTCGGACGCGTTTCTGTTCGGCGAATTGGATGGGCTCGGGCTGGTCTTCCTGCCCCGGCACGGCCGCGGCCACAAGATACCGCCGTCGGAGTTGAATTTCCGCGCCAATATCGACGCCTTGAAGCGCGCCGGCGTGACCGAGATCATTTCGCTTTCGGCTTGCGGATCGTTCAAGGAAGAGCTCGATCCCGGCACCTTCGTGATCGCCGATCAGTTCATCGACCGCACCTTCGCGCGCTCAAAGAGCTTTTTCGGGACCGGCCTGGTCGCCCATGTCGGTTTCGGCCATCCGGTCTGTCCGCGCCTCGGCGATGCGCTGGAAGAGGGCGCCAAGGCGCTCGGCATCAAGACCCGGCGCGGCGGCACCTACCTCGCCATGGAAGGCCCGCAATTCTCAAGCCTCGCCGAATCCGAGCTTTACCGATCCTGGGGCTGCGACGTGATCGGCATGACCAACATGCCGGAAGCGAAATTGGCGCGCGAGGCCGAGCTCTGCTACGCCACCGTCGCCATGGTCACCGATTTCGATTGCTGGCACCCGGACCACGACCATGTCAGCGTCGAGGCGATCATCGCCGTTCTATTGGGCAACGCCGACAACGCCCGCGCCCTGGTCAAGGAAAGCGCGCCCAAGCTGGCCGGGCGCGGCGCGCTCTGCCCCGCCGGCTGCCACACCGCCCTCGACAATGCGATCATCACCGCGCCGGAAGCGCGCGACCCGGCGATGGCGGAAAAACTGTCGGCGGTGGCGGGCCGGGTTTTGAACGGCGGCTGAATGAAAGGGTTGTTGCCATGAACGTCAACGGAACCCCCTACCGCACCATCAGGCTGGCCGATGACGGCTGGGCGGTGGAGATTATCGACCAGACCAAATTGCCGCACGAATTCGTCACCCGGCGCCTCGAAACGATGGCCGACGCGGCCACCGCGATCGCCGATATGTGGGTACGCGGGGCGCCGCTGATCGGCGCCACCGCCGCCTACGGCATGGCCCTGGCGATGCGCGAAGACGCCTCCGATGGGTGGCTTTCATTGGCCTATGACAGGCTCTATGCGACGCGGCCGACGGCGGTCAATCTCAGATGGGCGCTGGACGATCTGAAGGCGCTGCTGGCGCCCATGAATGTCGCTGAGCGCGCCGAAGCCGCCTACGGACGCGCCGCCGGGATTTGCGACGAGGACGTCGCCATCTGTTCCGCCCTCGGCGAGCACGGCGCCGGGATTATCCAGCAGATAGCGGCCGACCGGGGCAGCGGCGAGCCGGTCAATATCCTGACCCATTGCAATGCCGGCTGGCTGGCCACCGTCGATTGGGGGACGGCGCTGGCGCCCATCTACAAGGCGTTCGATGCGCGCGTGCCTCTCCATGTCTGGGTCGATGAAACCCGGCCGCGCAACCAGGGCGCCAGCCTGACCGCCTGGGAGCTGGGCCAGCACGGCGTGCCGCATACGGTCATCGTCGACAATGTCGGCGGCCATCTGATGCAGCACGGGATGGTCGATCTTTGCATCACCGGTACCGACCGGACGGCCGCGTCGGGCGATGTCTGCAACAAGATCGGCACCTATCTGAAGGCCCTCGCCGCCTCCGACAACGGCGTGCCGTTCTATGTCGGCCTGCCGTCGCCGACCATCGATTGGACCATCGACGACGGCATCCGCGATATCCCCATCGAACAGCGCGACGCCGATGAAGTGACGCGCCTTCGGGGCCGTACCGATGACGGCGCCATCGCCGAGATCGCCATCGTCCCGGGTACCAGCCCGGTGGCCAATTACGCCTTCGACGTGACCCCGGCGCGGCTGGTCACCGGGCTGATCACCGAGCGCGGCGTCTGCGCAGCCAGCCGCGAGGGCTTAAGCGGGCTGTTTCCGGAGTACGCCTGAAATCCAAATAGCAAACAATCAGTCAAACAGTTAGGGGGAATAAGATGCAAATACCATCCAAGATCATCGACATATCCATGACCCTCGATAACGAGACGGTTTCCGATCCGGACATGATGCGCCCCGAGATCGAATATTTCACCGGCGCCGACAACGCCGAGATGATGTGCACCTTCTTTCCCGGCCTGGCCCCCGACGATCTGCCCGATGGCGAGGCCTGGTCGTGGGAGCGCCTCAATCTGGTCACCCACAACGGCACCCATCTCGACGCGCCCTACCATTTCCATTCCAAGGACAAGGACGGCGGCGACATGCTGACCATCGACCAGGTGCCCCTGGACTGGTGTTTCCGGCCCGGCGTGAAACTGGATTTCCGCGGCCTGGAGGACGGTCATGTGGTCAGCGCCGCCGAGGTCGAGGCCGAGTTGGCGCGCATCGGCCATGATTTGCAGCCCCTGGATATCGTCCTCGTCAATACCCGCGCCTCGGAATGCTACGGCACCGATGCATACCTCACCGCCGGCTGCGGCATGGGCCGCGAAGCCACCCTGTACCTGACCGAACGAGGCGTCCGCGTCACCGGCATCGACGCCTGGGGCTGGGACGCGCCCTTCACCCATACCGCCAAGCGCTACCAGGAAAGCAAGGATGCGTCGATCATCTGGGAGGGCCATTATTCGGGCATCGAAGTGCCCTATTGCCACCTGGAAAAATTGCAGCATCTGGAAAAACTGCCGGGCGACGGTTTTTTCGTCGCCTGCTTCCCATGCAAGATCAAGGGCGCCTCGGCCGGCTGGACGCGGGCCGTGGCGATGTTCGCTTAGCCCTTCGCCTTAACCCTTCGCCTTCGCCCTGGCCCAGCTATCGCGCAAGGTCATGGCGCGGTTGAAGACCGGGGCGTTTGGGGCCCCGTCGGCATCGGCGCAGAAATAGCCGAGCCGCTCGAACTGCACGGTTTCTCCGGGCTCCACATCCTTAAGCGCCGGTTCCAGATAACAATTCTCCAGGATTTCCAGGGACTGCGGATTGAGATCGTCGAGGAAATCGCCGCCGGCGCCCGGCTCCGGTACGTTGAACAGATGATCGTAGAGGCGCACCTCGGCCTTTACCGCGTCGGCGGCGGAGACCCAATGCAGGGTCGCCTTGACCTTGCGCCCGTCGGGCGCGTTGCCGCCCTTGGTTTCGGGATCGTAGGTGCATCGCAATTCGCTGACTACGCCGCCGGCGTCCTTGATCACCCCGGTGCAGGTGATGAAATAGGCGTAACGCAGGCGCACCTCGCGGCCCGGCGCCAGGCGGTAGAATTTTTTCGGCGGCTGCTCCATGAAATCGTCGCGCTCGATATAGAGTTCGCGCGCGAACGGCACCTGGCGGGAGCCGGCGCCCGCGTCTTCGGGGTTGTTGACGGCGTCGAGCATTTCGCCGCCGCCTTCGGGATAGTTTTCGATGACCACTTTCAAGGGCTTCAGGACCGCCATCCGGCGCATCGCGTGCCGGTTCAGATATTCGCGGACGCAGGCGTCGAGCGCCGCCACCTCTTGCGTCGCGGCGGATTTGGAAACACCGATGCGCGCTGCGAAATCGCGGATCGCGGCGGCCGGGATGCCGCGCCGGCGGAGCCCCGAAATGGTCGGCATGCGCGGATCGTCCCATCCCGAGACCCGGCCGGTCTCGACAAGCTGCGCCAGCCGGCGTTTCGACAAAACCGTGTGGGTCATGTTGAGGCGCGCCATTTCATACTGCCGGGGGCGGGCCGGAACCGGAAGGTTTTCGATCAGCCAGTCATAGAGCGGGCGGTGGTCTTCGAATTCGAGGGTGCAGATGGAATGGGTGATGTGCTCGATGGCGTCGGATTGGCCGTGCGCGAAATCGTAGGTTGGATAGACGCACCAGGCATCGCGCGTCCGGGGGTGTTCGGCATGCAGGATGCGGTAGATAACCGGATCGCGCAAATTGATGTTGCCCGACGCCATATCGATCTTGGCGCGCAGAACGCAAGCGCCGCCTTCGAATTCGCCGGCGCGCATGCGCCGGAACAGGTCCAGGTTTTCATCGACGCCGCGGCCCCGGCAGGGGCTGTCCCTGCCGGGTTCGGTCAGGGTGCCCCGGTATTCGCGCATCTCATCGGGCCCAAGATCGTCGACATAGGCCTTGCCCGCCTGGATCAGATGTTCGGCCCATTGATAGAGCTGTTCGAAATTGTCGGAGGCGTGAAACAGGTGTTCGCCCCAATCGAACCCAAGCCAGCGCACATCCTCGATGATGGCGTCGATATATTCCTGTTCTTCCTTGGCCGGGTTGGTGTCGTCGAAGCGCAGATGGCAGCGGCCGCCGAATTCCCGGGCAATGCCGAAATTCAGGCAGATCGACTTGGCGTGGCCGATATGCAGGTAACCGTTGGGTTCGGGCGGAAAGCGGGTAACCACCTGATCGGTCCGTCCCGAGGCCAGATCATCGCGTACGATATCGCGGATGAAATCGCGGGGTTCGCCGTCGGTCGGGCTGTCGGTCTCGGTCAAGGGCGTACTCCGGAGAAAGTTTTATCGGCAGAAGGCCGGGCGGTCCCTGTTTGCCAAACTTGAAGCCGCCTGCCAATGGGAAATGGCGTCAGCGCTTCAAATGCCGGCCGAGAAACGCCGTCACGTCCGGCCAA
>NZAK01000062.1 GCA_002687515.1 Rhodospirillaceae bacterium | reverse complement strand
CGAATCGAGGAGAGGAAAGCCCGACACCGCCGTCACCATGAAGATGGTGTTTTGGAACATCTTGCCGAAGCGGGGGAAAGTGAACAGCACCTCGTAATGCTCAAAAGTCAGCTTCGAGAAAACGTCCCAGGTCGGCTGTACGAGGACCGGCACAAAGGAGGCGTAGACCATCACCAGGAAGGGCAGACCGATGGAAAGGAACAGGAACAGGAAAACGAAAGAAGTGAAGGCGGCGCGCCAGCGTCCGAGATCGGTGAGCCTCGGCCGGTAGCCCTTGCCGGTGACCACCGCGTATTTTTCCGAGCGCCGGATGACCACCCAATAGAGCAAGGCCGCACCGAAACCGATAGCCAAGTAAAGCATCGCCAGGGCGTTGGCCTCGCCATAGCTTGGCAGCACCGAAATCGCCTGGATGGCGACATAAATCTTGGTTGCGAAAACATGCAGCCCCACCGGCATGCCGAGGACGCCGGGTACCTCGAACACCTCCAGCGCCGTCATCGCCTGGTAGATGGTGACCGCGACGATGCCGGGGACCATCAGCCCCAGGGTTATCTTGCGCGCGGTGGCGGCGGGGTTGGCGCCGGAGACCGCGGCCGCTTCCTCCAGCGCCGGGTCCATGGAACGCAGCAAGGGAACCAGCATCAGGAACGCCGTCGGCACCAGGCGCAGCCCCTCGACAAAGGACATGCCCCAAAGCGAATAGATGTTCAGGGGCGCTTCCTCCAGGTCCAGCCATTGCATCAAGCCCATATTGACGAAGCCCGAATTGGGGCTCAGCAGCAGCACCCAGGCCATCGCCTGGATCAGGCCCGGCATCGCCAGCGTCATCGGAACGCCGGCATAGATCCAGATCTTGCCGGGCAGGTTGGTGCGCTCCACCAGCCAGGCGAGGATGGCGGCGAAGACGATGCCGATGGCGCTGGCGCCGGTCGTATAGACGAAGGTGTTATAAAAAACCTGGTAGGTTCCGGGGTCGGTCCAGACCTCGATGTAATTGTCGAACCCCATCTCGTCGAACGAGAAGTCCGCCGGCAGGTTTGCCGTCGAAAAACTGCCGAGCACCAGAAAACTCAACGGCAACAGCACGACGACGCAAACCAGCAGGAATATCCAATGGTTCCAGATATTGGTCCAGTCGAAACGCGCGCCGAATTCCCGTTTCGGCAGGGCGGCGGATAGAACCGACATCGCTAAAATTCCAATCAAAGCCCAGCCGCAACTTTAAGTGCTTTACCCAAAAATTCAACTTTGCCGTCACATCCTGAATCCCTCTAGCCATCGACTTGTATCTTGCCGCCCAATCCGCCTAACATCTAGTGGTCCGTTAAGTCAAAATCAGGCGGGGATGGATTGCGATGACCGATAGCAGCCGGATTGCGTGGATTGAGGCCCAATTGGCCGATCAGGGCGCCGACGTGTTCGCGGTTTTTTCGACAGCCTGGCACGCCATGGGAGACCCGAACGGGGTCCGCATGTTGACCGGGTTCAAGAATCTCGGCGATGCCGTGCTGATATTGGATGCCGATGGCGGCCGGACGCTGATCGTTTCGCCCGCCTGGGACGCCGAGCGGGCGCGCGAGCAAGCCGCCGGTTGCCGGGTTATCGCCACCGACGACCTCGGCGAAGCGCTGGCTAGGGAACTTGCCGGCCGGAAACGGGCCCGGCGCCAAATCGGCACGGCGGGGCTGGACCGGATGCCGAGGCGGATTGCCGGCCCGATCGGCGACATTTGCGCCGGCCGCATGCGGCCGATGGACGACATGCTCGACCGCGCCGGCCGCTGCAAAACGCCCGCCGAGATCGCGCGCGCCCGCGAAATAGCCGCGATCGCGGAAAAAGTGTTCGATCGTTTGCTCGAATGCGCCAAGCCGGGCATGCACGAATTCGAACTGGCGTCCGAACTGTATCGTTATTCCAAGGAAATCGGCGCCGACGACAATTTCCTGTTGATGAGCAGCTCGCAAAATCACAAAGCCCCGCGCCCGCCCAACCGCCGGGTGCTGGCCGAGGGCGATCTCATCCTCGGCGAAATTTCGCCCGGCGCCGACGGCCAGTTCGTACAGATTTGCCGCACCGCCGTCTTGGGCCCGATCAGCGATATCCAGCGGGCCAACTACGACATATTGTGGACCTCGATGCAGCGCGGCATGGCGGCGGCGAAACCGGGACGCGCCGTCGCCGAGGTGGCCGACGCCATGAACGCGGCGGTCGCCGAGGCCGGCTATGCGGATTATTGCGGGCCGCCCTATTTCCGGGTGCGCGGCCATGCCGTCGGCAATGTTTCCAGCCTGCCGGGCGATATCGACCCCAATAACCGGACCCTGTTGGAGGAGGGCATGACCTTCGTGATGCATCCCAACCAGTATCTGCCGGGGTCCGGCTACATGATGCTGGGCGAGCCGGTGGTGATCACGCCAGCCGGTGCCGAGCCGCTGAGCACCCGTTTATCCAAGCTCGTCAGCATCCCGGTCTGACCGGATCAGGGGAGGATCGAACCATGCAAACCATGCAGCCGGTTATCGTTTTCGGCTCCTACATGCTCGACGAAGAACTTATCCCCGTCGACGAGTTCGAACTTCGCGTTCGTAGCGTCCAGTCGGTGATGGCGGGAAACGGCTGGTCGGGCCTGATCGCCTACGGCGATCCCTTGGAAAATGCGGTGCTCACCTATACCACCAACTATGCGCCGCGCAACCGCCCGGCCATCGCCCTGATACCGCCCGACGGCGATCCCAGGATGCTGGTTTCGGCATCGCCGCGCGATATCAAGCGCGAGGCGTCGCTGGCCTGGATGGATGACGTGCGCATGATCGGTAACTTGGGCGACAGCCTGGGCGCCTGGCTCGACGATGCCGGCATCGATATCGGGACCGTGGCGCTAATCGGCGGCGCCAACATGCGACCGCCCGCCTTTGACGCAACGACCGAAGCCTGCGTTTCACGCGGGCTGAAAATTGCCAATGCCGATGCCGCCATGGCCGCTCTTCTGCACCGCAAACGGCCGCGCGAGATGGTGGTGGTGCGGCGCGCCGCCGGTATCCTCACCGAAACCGCCGAAAGCTTAAGCGCCGCCTGGAAATCCGGGGCGACGGCGAGCGAGGCGGTGCTCGCCGCCGAAAAGGCCGCCTTCACACTGCAGGCGCTGGATGCGCGGACCCTGTTCAGCATCGATGGCGGGCGCACCTTGCGCCCGTACGAGCGGCCGATGCAGGACCGCCCGAAACGGCTGGCGGCCTATGTCGCGGTGCGCTACCAGGCTTATTGGGCGGAAGCCTTCGTGACCCTGTCGCCGCGCCGCAGCAAAATTCAGATCGCCGCCGGGGACGCACTGGCGAGGATGATCGCCGCCGCCGGTCCCGGTGTCACCGGGGCCGAACTGCAAATCGCCGCCGGCCCGCCCGGGCCGTACAAGACCCATCCGGCCATCGGCGCGTCGCTCGGTCATGGCATCGGCCTTTCGCTGAGCGAAATGCCGGATCTTTCGCCGGGTAATTCGGATGCGATGATCGAAAACGGGACCTATTCCCTGACCGTCGGCCTTTCCGAAGGCCGGCGCAATCACGCCCTCACCTCGGCGATGGTGGCGCTTGGGCCCGATGGCGCCGAGGTTCTGTGGCGGATGCCCCGACCGTAGACCCCGGCCATAGACCGGCCTATCCGTTCCCAATGCCTGCAAATATTGGAGTCCCTTGAATGACCGTCCTCAAAACCTTTGCCGAATTTTCCGCCGCTACGCGGCTTGACCAATTGTCGGACGCGGAGCGGGAAATTCTCAAACTGCACCTGCTCGATACCTGCGCCGCCGCCATCGCCGGCTCGAACACGCCGATCGGCCAGGCGCTGCGCGAGTTGCAGGCGCCGGGCGCCGGCGGCGTCCCGGTCCATGCGCCGGGCACCATAAGCGACGTCAGCGTGCGCACCGGCACCGTCCGCCATACCGAGGTCGACGATATCCATACCAGTTCCAACGTCACGCCCAGCTCGATGATCGTGCCGACGGCGCTGACCATGGCGCGGCAATTGGGCATCAACGATCCGCAGGTTTTCGGCGGCGCCCTGATGGCCGGCTACGAAGCGATCCTCAGGCTGGGCATGACCATCGACGGGCCGGTGGTGATGTACAAGGGCATCTGGCCGACATTTTTCTGCGCGGCCTACGGCACGGCGGCGGTGACCGCGCGTTTACTGGAACTTTCCGTCGAAGCCACGGCTGAGGCGCTGGCCATCGCGCTCACCACCTCGACTGGCGGCGCCGGGCGGCCGGGGCCGCGGCGGCCGGGACGCTGGCTGATGGTCGGCGAAGCGGCGCGCGCCGGCGTCGCGGCGGCGTTGGCGGCGGCGGCCGGCTTCACCGCTCAGCTTGAACTGCTGGACGGCAACTGGCTGGCCCAGCCGCACGGTATAGACGGCAAACCGGAGGCAATGACCGAGGGCCTCGGCGGCGCCAGTATCGTATCCGAGCTGAGCATGAAGCCATGCTGCACCGGCAAGCAGGCGGCGGCGGCTTTGTCGGCCTTCCGCGACCTGCTGGAAGAAGGACTGGACGCGGAAGCGGCGAGCGCAATCGAGGTGTTCGTGCCCGAGCGTTACGCGGCGATGATCGACCGCCCGGCCGGCCCCAACGTGCATGTCTCCTCGTTCGGCAACATCCGCTACCAGTTCGGGCTGGCCGCCTTCCACCCCGAAAGCCTGTTCGACGCGGCCAGGACGACGAAGGTCGAGGATGCGCGCCTGGACGCCTTGATGGACAAGGTGGTGATCAAGGTCGATGAGGCGCTGGAAACCCACATGCCGCGCTGCTGGCCGGCCCGCATCGAGGTGACGACGCCGGCGGGCAAGTTCGAGAAAACGGTGATCGCCGCGCCCGGCGATCCCGACCGGCGCTTCGGGCGAGAGGCCACGGTGGCCAAGTTCCATGCCATTACCGACCGGCTGATCGGCGAAAGCGAAGCCGACGCCTGGGCGTCGGCGGGCCTTGGCGCGCTTGCCGACAGCGCCGGCCTCGACCGCCTGATAGGCAGATTCGAGGATCTATTCGGCGGCTAGGTTTGAGCGGATTGGGATCGTCGGCGTGATGGAATCGCCGCGTTCGGCACGCATCTCGGCGCGCAATGCCTGCGTCGCGTCTTCATCGACCTCCGATTCCTCGCCAACCAGAACCACGCCGTAGTCGCCGCGGGCGTTGTCGGCGGAGACCAGTTCCTCGATCACGTCCCAGCGCACCATGGCCGGATCGCGCTCCAGCGGGTCGCCCCAGCCGCCGCCGCCGCTGGTCAATACCAGGGCCTCGGAATCCGCCTGTACCAGATGGCGCGAGACCTCGACCGGCTTGAACTCGTTTTCGCCGGGCAGCCTAAGATACTTACCGGCGGTCTGGCCCGGTTTACCGCCCCACAGGCCCCAAGGCGGACATTCGGTGCGCAGCGATCCGGCCAGGTTCCAACGGCCCTCGGCCAGATTGCGGAACTTGATGATCGAACCGAAGCCGCCCCGGAATCTGCCGGCGCCGGCCGAATCCGGGCGCAATGCGCGTTCCTCGAACAGCACCGGGGTCTTGAGCTCGATGCCTTCCATGCTGCCGTTGCGGACATCGCCCTGGCACACCGTTTTGGTTGCCGATTCGCCGTCTTCGAACGGCCGCCCGCCCCAGCCGGCGCCCTCGCTGGTTTGCAGCACGAACGGTTCTCCGGTTTCCGGGTCGGTGCCGAAAAAGGCCAGGCCGCCGCCCATGATGCCTTGGTGCGCCGCCGGAATCTGATCCGGGATCGCCGGCGACAGCGCCGCCAGAATGGTATCGACGACGCACGGGATCGGCAGGCTCCAGCCCGACATCGGCGCCGGGTAGCGGGCCATCATCAGATTGCCCTCGGGGATCACCACGTCGAGCCCGCGGAACGATCCCTCGTTGACCGGTTCCATCGGCGCGGTCAGCGCCTTGTAGGCGACCCGGGTGCCGGCATAGGTGCGCGAATTGATCGCCGCCTTGCGCTCGTCCGAACATCCCGACAGATCGATCTCCATGTCGCGCCCGTTGACCGTGACCTTGGCGTGGATGGGAATGATCTCGCCGCTGCCGGCACCGTCGTCGTCGAGGAAGGATTCGGCTTCGTAGACGCCGTCGGGTAGCTTTTCCACCCAATTGCGGCATTTCACCTCGGTCTCGTCGAAAATATGCTCGACCGCCGCGGTCATGGTTGCGACGCCGTATTTCCCATAAAGCTCATCCAGGCGCCGCGCCGCCAGCTTGCAGGCGGCGATCTGCGAGCGCATGTCGCCGAGCGATGCCTCGGGATAGCGGATATTGTCGCTCAGGACCTTGTGCAGGACGGTGTCCAACTCGCCGGCTTGATAGATTTTCAACTGGTCCAGTTGCAGGCCCTCCTGCCACGGATCGGCGACCCGGGCGCCGCCGCCATAGCCGGTGCTGACGCCGCTGACATCGATCCAATGGGCCCGCACCATCGGGAAACAAACCAGTTCGCCCTCGAAAAAATAGGGTGTGTAGATCACCACATTGTTGAGGTGCTGGCCGGCCACCCGCTGGTGGTTGGTGATCATCACGTCGCCCGGCTTGAAGCCGTCCAGCCCATGCTGCGCCACGCCGTCCTCGATGATGACGCCGAGATCGGCGATGAAGTGGGAAACGCCGCCGACGTTCTGCGACACCAGCCGGCCGTCCGGCGCCAGCAGCGCGGTGCAAAAATCGCGGATTTCATAGATCATCATATTGTAGGAAGTGCGCTGCAAATCCGCCGCCATTTCGTTGGCGACGGCGGGCAGCGCGTTACGGATCACCTCGAGGGTGATCGGGTCCAAACCTGTGCTCATCAATCACTCCTTAGCGAAATGATCATCTCTCCGGTGGGCGCGATTGTACAGGCATCTTCATTGAATAATACAGTGGTCGAGGCATATTCCTGCACCAGCGCCGGACCCTCGATACGCACGCCGGCGCCAAGGTCGCCGCGAAAATACACCGGACAGTCGACCGGCGCGCCCGGATCGTCGAAATAGACGGGACGGTGCTTGGCCGGTTGTTGCCCGCCGGCGCTGCTGTCCAGCGCTGGATTCTTCATGTGTGGACGGCGGCCCAATGCGATCAGGCGGAAATTGACCATCTCCACCGGCTCGTCGCTGGCGCTATGGGCATAGCGCTGTTCGTGCAGTTGGTTGAACGCCTGGCGAATGGCGCCGGCGTCGCCGGCTTCGAGCTGGGCTTCGGTGACCGGCACCGACAGGGTGAACTCCTGGCCGACGTAACGCAGGTCCAGTTGGATCTGGTAGTCGATTTCGGGCATCTCGCGCAGTACCTTTTTCGCTTCGCCCCTGGTTTCGCGGAAGATGTCTTGCAAAGCCGCGAAATCGACGGCCTCCAGCGGCGCGAAATAGGTGCGGGTGAAATCGTGGCGTTCGTCCGCCATCAGCATTCCCAACGCCGAAAAATGGGCCGGAAAGCGCGGGATGACGACGGTTGGAATGTGCAACTCGCGGGCGATGGCGACGGCGTGCAGAGGGCCGGCACCGCCCGAGGCGACCAGGGCGAAATCACGGGGATCGTAGCCTTTTTCGACGGAAACCTCGCGCACCGCGAGGGACATCTTGGCGAGCGCGATTTCGACAATTGCGTGCGCCGTTTCGATCTCGGACATGCCCAGCTCCCGGCACAGTTTTTCCGCCGTCAGCTCAAACGCCGCCGCGTCGTCGAGGGGCATTTCGCCACCGAGAAAGTCGGTCGCGCCGATACGGCCGAGGATGACATTGGCGTCGGTGATGGTCGGCTCAGTGCCGCCGCCCCCATAGCAGATCGGCCCCGGATCGGCGCCCGAGCTTTGCGGCCCCACCTTGAGCGCGCCGACCTCGTCGATCCAGGCGATACTGCCGCCGCCGGCGCCGATCTCGACGACGTCGACCACCGGCAGCATGACCGGATGGCCGTTGGCGTAGCCGCCGACATAATAACCTTCGGACATGGTGGTCTCGCCGCCGCGCACCAGGCTGGATTTCGCCGTGGTGCCGCCCATATCGAATGAAATGACGTTCGCATAACCAAGCGCCTGGCCGATCTTGGCGCTGGCGATGATACCGCCGACCGGGCCCGATTCCATCATCGCGGCCGGGCGCCGGGTGGCCACTTCGGGCGACATGACGCCGCCGTTGGACTGCATGATCGCCAGATCGCCTTCGAAACCGACATCGGCGAGCCGCGCTTCCAGATTATGGACATAGCCGCTGACGCGCGGGCCGATATAGGAATTGACCACCGTCGTCGAGGTGCGCTCGTATTCCCTGAATTCACGCAGAACCTCGTGCGACAGCGAAACATATATTTCGGGCAGCCGTTCCTTCAGGACTTCTCCGACCATGCGCTCGTGGCCGGGGTTGGTATAGGAATGCAGAAAGCAGACCGCCACCGATTCGACACCGGCCTTTTCAAACTTGTCGCACACCGCTTCGATCTGGGCGCGGTCGGGCCGGGTCAACACCTCGCCCGAGGCCATCACCCGCTCGTCGATCTCGCAGGTCAGGTGCCGGGGCACCAGGGTGCGCGGGCGGTGGAAGAACAGGTTATAGGATTCCGGCCGGTTGCCGCGTCCGATGGCATAGACGTCGCGGGTGCCCCGGGTGACGATCAACCCGGTGTTGGCGCCCTTGCGTTCGATCAGCGTGTTGATGGCGACGGTGGTGCCATGGATCAGATCGCTGACCGCGGCCGGGTCCAACCCGCATTTTTCGATACAGTCGATGATGCCTTGGGCAAAATCGTCGGGCGTGGTCAGGCTTTTCGCCTGATAGAACCCGGCCGCATCATCGAAGGCCATGAGGTCGGTGAAGGTGCCGCCGATGTCAATAGCCAGGAGCGCCATGATCCGGATCCATGGTTAAGTTTGTGACGAAGTTTGGTTGCGCGGGCGGCGCGGCGAACCAAGCCCGAAAAGCGCCGATAATCCCGTCACTCCTTGAGCGCCCGGCATTTGTCGGGCGGCAGCGAGAGGTTGATGGTCTGGCCTTTTTCGACGCCGGTCGCCGGATGAACACGGAGGCTGATCTCGTTGTCACCGAGCATGACCTGGCATTCCTTGGCCTCGCCCATGAACAGGACGGCGGTTATCGTGCCCTGCACCACATTGCCGCTGTTCTTGTCGCCGGGGGCGCATGGATGCACATCCTCGGGGCGAACGGCGACGGTTATGGCATCTCCGGTTTTGGCGCCGTCGGGCAGCATACAAGCGAGCACGCCGCAGCCCGTCTCCACCTGGCCGGCGCCATTTTCGCCGTCGACCGATGTGACCTGGCCGTCGAGGAAGTTGGATTGGCCGATGAAGCCGGCGACGAACCGGTTTGCCGGTTTCTGGTAGATATCGAGCGGCGTCGATTCCTGGATGATCTGCCCCGTATCCATGACCGCGACGATGTCGGACATGGTCAACGCCTCCAACTGGTCGTGGGTGACGTAAACCGTGGTGATGCCCAAACGGGTGACCAATTCGCGCAGCTCGAGGCGCGTGTCCTCGCGCAATTTGGCATCGAGGTTGCTCAACGGCTCGTCCAGCAACAGGACTTTCGGTTCCTTGACCAATGCCCGGGCCAGGGCCAGGCGTTGTTGCTGACCGCCGCTGAGGAACGGCGCCGGACGGTCCTCGAGTCCGCCGAGCTTGACCAGTTCGAGGGCGGCGAGCACCTTGTCGCGTATTTCGCGGCGCGAGGGGCGTTTGCGCATTTCACGCAGCGGAAAAGCCACATTCTCGAATACGTTCAGATGCGGCCAGATGGCATAGGACTGGAACACCATGCCGATGTCGCGTTTATAGGCGGGAACCTGGACCGTCTGGTCGGCCGAAAAGACGGTCTTCGAATCGATGGCAATCAGACCCTTGACCGGCCGTTCGAGGCCGGCGAGCGAGCGCAAGGTGGTGGTTTTGCCGCATCCGCTCGGGCCTAAAAGGCAATAAAACTGGCCCTGTTCGACATGGACGTCGATTCCCCGCACGGCATGGACCGCGCCTTCCTCGGTCTCGTATTCGACATGCAGGTTTTCGATGGTAATCATCGGCGGACCCCGCGCTCCCGTGCCACTGCCGCTTTCGTCATGTTACAGACCCGGGCGGGCAAGCGCTACACCCCGGCGGGGGGCGCAAATTTGCCCGCGTCCGGCGGCCGGCGCTCAGTAATTGTCGTCCGGCCGGTATTTCACCCGGAATGGCAGCTTCAGCTCGAAGGCTTCCTTCGGGAAAAGGTTTTCGAGCCTCATGCGCCGCTGGCTCAGGCCTTGGCGGTTGACGTAGTCGACCAGCATCCCGTAATTCCGCTGGTTGGCCTCTGAAAGCCCAAATTCCCAGGGATCGTCGCCCAGGCACTGGCGCTCCTCCTCCCAGTCGGCGCGCCACCATGCGAGCGGCACGATACGCGGATTGGCGATCCGGGCAAAGGCGTATTGTTTCGATTCCTCGAATGCGCGGGTCAGCGATTCGACGATCCACGGTTCCTTTTTGACCAGTTCGCCGCGGATGGTGGTGACATGCATGATCGGGAAGATGCCGGTGCGCTCGAAATAGGCCATCTCGGTCGCCTTGTGGTCGGCAAACAGGCGGCGCACGCGGCGGTCCTTGTTGATGATCGCCTTCGGCACGCCGGGCGACATAAAGGCATCGACCTCGCCCTTGACCAACATGTCGGCGATCTTCCGGCCCTTCGGAATGCGCTTCATTTTGAGGCCCTTGACGGGCTTGAAGGACACTTCCGAGCGGTCCTGGATGAACCAGTTCATGGCGTCCTGGGGGACGCCGTATTCGTCTTCCAAGAGCCCGCGCATCCAAAAATCGGCGGCCGAGGTGAAGGTCCGGCTTCCGATCTTTTTGCCGGTCAGGTCGGCCGGCTTTTCGATGCCCGATTTAGCGTTGACGAAAATAAAGCCATGCCGGAAGCGGCGGTGCAGGAACACCGGCAGAGCGGTGAACGGGCGGCCCTGGGACTTGGCCATGACGTAAGCGCCGCCGTTATATTCATTGATATCGGCGCCCTGGTCGCGGGCAACCAGGCTATGGATGTCCCGGGTGCCGGGGTAGTGGACAAATTCAAGATCGATGCCCTTCGGTTTGACCCTGCCTTCGCGCAGGGCACGGACCAATTCGTATTCGCCGCAAAGTACCGTGAACTTTAATTTCGCCGCCATCGACCTGCCCACCTCTATTGTAATCGTTCAAACATCAAGCCCGCACCGCGCCGAAGTTGTCAATATCGCCGGTGCCGGCAGTTATCCGGCTTTGGTTGCGTCGAGCGCCGCGCTTCCGAAACCGGCGGCGCGTGCCAGTTGGGTGCCAGTTGGGACCAATGCCGATCTCGGCGATATGTCCCAAGTTGTTGATTTTCCTATTGAAAACATTGGTCGGGGAGAGAGGATTTGAACCTCCGGCCCCTACGTCCCGAACGTAGTGCTCTACCAGGCTGAGCTACTCCCCGATGCCGGTAAGGGGCAAGGCGGCGATTTATACAAGGGGGGCCCGGATTGGGCAAGCCGGCATCGGCGCGCGCCTTTTGCCTCCGGCTCCGGCTAATTTCAATGAGCCCGGTTGATGCAGAAATCGATGGCCTCGATCAGCGCCTGTTTTTCCCTTCCATCCTCGAAGATGCCCATCGCNTCGCGGGCGATGGCGCCGTAATGACGGGCGCGCTCGACGGTGTCGAGGATGGCGCCGTGTTTTTCCATCAGCCGCGTGGCGCGTTCCAGATCGCCGTCATTCTGCTCCAGCTCTTCCATCGTGCGCCGCCAGAAATCGCGTTCAGCGTCGTCGCCGCGGCGATAGGCGAGGATCACCGGCAGGGTGATCTTGCCCTCGCGGAAATCGTCGCCGATGGTCTTGCCGAGCTCGGCCTGGCTGGCCGAATAATCCAAGACGTCGTCGATCAGCTGGAAGGTGATGCCGAGGTTCATGCCATAGGTTTCGAGCGCCTCTTCCTCGACCTTGGGCCGGTCGGCAACCAGGGCGCCGATGCGGCAGGCGGCGGAAAACAGTTTGGCGGTCTTGGCCTGGATCACGTCTTGATAGGCGGTTTCGCTGGTTTCGGCATTGTTGTTGGTGGTCAGCTGCAAAACCTCGCCCTCGGCGATGACGCTGGAGGCTTCGGACAATACGGCGAGCACGCCGAGCGAGCCGTCGGCGACCATCAGCTCGAACGANCGCGAGAACAGGAAATCGCCGACCAGGACGCTGGCCTGGTTGCCCCAGATGGAATTGGCCGAGGCGAGGCCGCGGCGCAGCTCGCTTTCATCGACCACGTCGTCATGCAGAAGGGTGGCGGTGTGGATAAACTCGACCGAGGCGGCGAGGCCGATATGGCGCTCGCCCTGATAGCCGCACATGCGCGCCGCCGCCAGGGTCAGCATCGGCCGCAGCCGCTTGCCGCCGGCCGCGATGATATGGCTGGCGAGCTGCGGAATCAGCGCCACCGGGCTTTCCATCGAACGGACGACAAGCGCGTTAACCGCCTTCAAATCTTCCTCGGTCAACGTGATCAACGCTTCGATGGATGGAGATTCTTCGGGCGACGAGCCCAGATTTACAACAACGCCCAAGAGCAGATTTTCCCAGATGTCTTGACGATCGGATGTGTCAGGGGGAGCATAGGAGGCGGAATCCGGGCCGGTCAAGCCCGGATCGCACCAGAGTCACTTAAGAATTACTTAACGGGGTTTCGCGATGATCGAGCTTTTGCGCACCAACGATCCGGTATTGATCTCCTGGCTGCGCGCCTTGCTCGCCGATCTCGGCATCGAGGCGCATGTGTTCGATACCCATACCAGCGTGCTCGAAGGCAGCGCCGGCGCCATCCCAAGGCGCGTCATGGTGGCCGAGGATGATCATGCCCGCGCCCTCGGCGCCTATGAAAGTTCGCGCGCCTTCTTTGAAGATGCCCGTTAGTACCGACACGCTGCTCGGCGGCCGCGTCAGCATCCGCCAGCCCGTCGGCGGTTATCGCACCGCCATCGATCCGGTGCTGCTCGCCGCCGCCGTTGCCGCCAAGGCGGGCGAGGCTGTGCTCGATGCCGGCTGCGGCACCGGCGCCGCGTCGCTGTGCCTGGCGGCGCGCGTCGCCGGCGTTCAAATATTCGGGTTGGACGCCGAGCCCGAATTCATCAGCCTCGCCCGGGAAAGCGCGGAGCTTTCCGGATTTCAGCCGGCCCCGATTTTCGAAGTCGCCGATTTGATGGATTTTGCGGAAACCTCCGGGCGCCAAGGCGCTTTCGACCAGGTCATGACCAATCCGCCCTACCGGACGGCGGCCAGCGGCAATCCGCCGAAACACCGGCTCAAGCGCGCCGCCCATGTCGAGGGCCGGGTGGCGCTGGCGGAATGGATCGGGCATTGCTTCGCCCTGCTACGCCCCGGCGGCGGCTTCACGATGATTTACAGCCACGACCGGCTGCTAGAGGTGAGATCCCTGATCGAAGCCCGCGCCGCCAGAGCCGTGATCCATCCCCTCTGGCCGAAACGCCAGAACCAGGACAAGGGCCAGGGCGCCAAGCGGTTTATCATTCAGGCCATCAACACGCCGCCGAAAGGGGCTGGCGAGGTTCGCGTCAGCGATGGCCTGGTTCTGCACCGCGCCGATGGTTCCTTCAGCGCCGCCGCCGGGCGTATACTAAAGGGCGGCGAGGCCTTGCCCCCCCTTGCGCAAGCGCCCCAGAGCGACCTAAGTTAAACCCATGCTGCGCCGATATCTCGAAGCCTGGAAAGTACCCGGTTTCCGCAACCCGAAACCGGTGGTCGCCGTTATCCGCCTGACCGGCGTCATCGGCCAGGGCGTATCGCCGCTCCGCCCCGGGATGACCCTTTCAGGCCTGAACCAGCCGCTGGAACAAGCCTTCCGCCTGTCCCGCCTGAAGGCGGTGGCGCTGGCGATCAATTCGCCGGGCGGCGCGCCGGCGCAATCGTCGCTCATCTTGAAGCGCATCCGGGCGCTGGCCGACGAACACGAGATTCCGGTCTTTGCCTTCGCCGAGGATGTGGCGGCGTCCGGCGGTTACATGCTGGCCTGCGCCGGCGACGAGATTTTCGCCGACGAAAGCTCGGTCATCGGTTCCATCGGCGTGGTCTCGTCGGGCTTCGGCTTTGCCGGCCTGTTGCGGCGCATCGGCATCGAGCGGCGCCTGCACACCGCCGGCGACAAGAAGGGCATGCTCGATCCGTTTTCGCCGGAGCGCCCGGAAGAGGTGGAATTGCTCAAATCCCTGCAGCAAGACGTTCACGACAGTTTCAAGGATATCGTGCGCCAGCGCCGCGCCGGCAAGCTGAAGGCCGGCGAGGACGCCTTGTTCAATGGCGAGTTCTGGACCGGCCGCCGGGCGCTGGAGCTGGGCCTGATCGACGGCATCGGCGAGTTGACCCAAGTCATCAAGGAGCGCTATGGCGACCGCGTGCGCTTCAAGCCGATGGGTCCCCGGCAATCCTGGCTCAAGCGCCGCTTCGCCGCCGCCTGGGCATCCCCCGGCGCTGGTATGGACAGCCGCGCCGGCGCCCTCGCGGCGGACCTCTTGGCGGTCATCGAGGAACGCGCCCTTTGGGGCCGCTTCGGGCTCTAATTTCCCGCCGCCCTTGACCGCAAACCGCCGGAGCCCCTAAAACCACATCATGTTCGGATTCAGCCCCCTTAAAATCCTGGTCCTGATCGCCATCATCGTGGTCGTCTGGTACGGGTTCAAGAAGTTCACCCGCGGCGGCCAGGTTGGCGGCGGTGGGACCAGGAAGCAGGCCGGCGGCAAATCTTCCGGGGCGTTGGAAATGACGGAATGCGAAGTCTGCGGCGATTACGTCGCCGCCAACGTCAAGGACTGCGGCCGCGACGGCTGCCCCTACGGTTAAAAGATTTTACCACAGAGACAGTGAGACACAGAGGAAAGGGAATGGCGCTTCGCGCCTAATATCCTTCTCACCGTCTCACTNTCTCTGTGGTTAATCTTATCCCGCCAACGCGGAGTCGGACACGAACGGATTGCTCTGCCGTTCGGCGCCGAAGGTGGAGACCGNGCCGTGGCCGGAGATGAAGGCGGTTTCGTCGCCCAGCGGCCAAAGCTGTTCGGTGATCGAGCGGATCAGGATTGCATGCTCGCCGCCGGGCAAATCGGTGCGCCCGATGGAGCCCTGGAACAATACGTCGCCGACCATGGCCAGGCCCGATCCGGGCTCGAAAAATATCACATGGCCGGGCGTATGGCCGGGGCAATGGCGCACCTGCAAGCTGATATTGCCGAACCCGACCTGATCGCCATGGCTCAGCCAGCGCGACGGCTCGAAGGCGCGGGCGCCCGGAACGCCCAGCATCTCGCCCGATTCCGGCAATTGTTCGATCCAGAAATCGTCTTCCCGCCCGGGCCCCTCGATCGGGCAATCGGCCAGTTCCGCCAGTTCGGCGGCGCCGCCGGCATGGTCGATATGGCCGTGGGTGATCAGGATTTTTTCGATTGTAATGCCGTGCTCGGCCGCCGCATCGGCAATCCTGCCGACCTCGCCGCCCGGATCGACGACCGCGCCGCGCATGGTTTCGGTGCACCAAAGCAGCGTGCAGTTCTGCTGAAACGGCGTCACCGGGATGATCGCCGCTTTCAGGGGGGATTCTTGGGGGGATTCTTGTTCTTCGCCGTTCAATTCACTGTCCAATCAATTGGGGATATCAATGGCGGCGAAGTCTATCAATTCCGCCCGCCCAATCAATAGCCCCGTTCGCCTTGACCCGGTCTGTCCGCCAACGTATCAATCCTGGAAACCGCGTATCGCTTTAATTTCCGCTGGATTGAGACATGGCGAAGGCCCCCGCCACAGCGCCAGAATACGCCCGTGATGGCGACAAGAGCTTCCAGTCCCTGATCCTCAAGCTGCAGTCCTATTGGGCGAAGCACGGCTGCGTCATCCTGCAACCCTATGACATGGAAATGGGCGCCGGCACGTTTCATCCGGCGACGACGCTCAGGGCCTTGGGGCCGGAACCCTGGAACGCCGCCTATGTGCAGCCCTCGCGCCGGCCCAGCGATGGCCGTTACGGCGAAAACCCGAACCGGCTGCAGCACTATTACCAGTTCCAGGTGATCCTCAAACCTTCGCCGTCCGATGTCCAGGATCTGTATTTGGACAGCCTCTACGCCCTCGGCATCGACAAGGAACTGCACGATATCCGCTTCGTCGAGGACGATTGGGAAAGCCCGACCCTCGGCGCCTCGGGCCTCGGCTGGGAGGTCTGGTGCGACGGCATGGAGGTCAGCCAGTTCACCTATTTTCAGCAGGTCGGCGGCATCGATTGCGAAGTAGTGTCGGCGGAACTGACCTACGGGCTGGAGCGCCTGGCGATGTATATCCAGGGCGTCGAAAACGTCTATGATCTCGATTGGAACGGATTGCCAGAAGGTGAGGGGGGTGTCTCCTATGGTGACGTGTTCCTGCAGGCCGAACAGGAATTCTCCGCCCATAATTTCGAACATGCCGATACCGATATGCTGAGCCGCGAATTCGAGGACGCGGAGAAGGAATGCGGAGCCTTGCTTGCCAAAAACCTGACGCTGCCGGCCTACGACCAATGCATCAAGGCCTCGCACCGCTTCAACCTGTTGGATGCCCGCGGCGTCATCTCGGTCACCGAACGCCAAGCCTATATCGCCCGCGTCCGGACCCTCGCCAAGGGCTGCTGCGAAGCCTGGGTCGAGAGCCGGAAAGGGAGGGGATGACGGGTTCCGCGGATACCCCTTGCGGATCGGTTTTTAAAGTCTATATGGAGGCTCTATCCCTTATGGACAGCCGGAAAACAGCCATGCAAAACACCCCCACAAACCCCTATGAATCCCTATGAATCCATATAAAACCCTATATGATTCTTAAGTCATATGTCGCGCGAAAATTAAAGAGATTAACAATTTAAAGTTGAACCACAGAGGTCACAGAGAGCACAGAGAAAAAAAGTTTATGGAGAAAGATCCTTTAACAGATCGGGTAATTGGGCTGGCGATCGAGGTGCATCGGCAATTGGGGCCAGGATTATTGGAATCGGCCTACGAAACATGCCTGTGCCATGAATTGACCGAAGCAGGATTGATATTTGAACGACAGAAACCCATCGGAATTCATTACAAAGGAACGGAATTGGATCGCGGCTTTCGTACCGATTTAATTGTCGAGGAAAATCTCTTGATCGAATTGAAAGCTGTTGAAAAGATACTTCCAGTTCACGAGGCACAGCTATTGACCTATTTGAAACTTTCCAAAATCGGCACCGGGTTGATCCTGAATTTCAACACCCAGGTTTTGAAGAACGGCATCAAGAGGATGGTACTGTGAATTCATCTTCCTCTGTGATCTCTGTGTCCTCTGTGGTGAAAAACGAAAACGGCCTTAGTGTCGGTAATCTAAGGTTGCGGGTAATTGTACATGGCTAAACGTATCGGCATGGCGGAGATGCAAATCGCCCCTCCACCCCGACCCTCCCCCTCCAGGGGGGAGGGAGAAGTAGCGTGCGGGCTCGACTTTGATTGCCCGCCACCTGCGTCCCTTCCCTTAAGTCCCTTCCCCCCCATATCCCATTTGGGAGGGGGAAGGTTAGGATGGGGGGGGAAGCGCGATGGCTGAATTGCTTCTCGAAATCCTGTCCGAGGAAATCCCGGCGCGCATGCAGGCCCGGGCGGCGGAGGATTTGAAGCGGCTGGTGACGGGCGGGCTGAAGGGTGCTGGNNTCGAATTTGAACGCGCCGAATCTTACGTGACGCCGCGCCGCCTGGCGCTGGTGGTCGACGGCCTGCCGACGGAAACACCTGATATCCTGGAAGAAAAGCGCGGGCCCAAGACCGACGCCCCGGAAAAAGCCGTCAACGGGTTCCTCGGCTCGGTCGGGCTGAGCCTCGATCAGTTGGAGAAGCGGGAGACGGACAAGGGCGAATTTTATTTCGCGTCGATCGAGAAGAAGGGGGGGAATACTAGACCAGTCGTTGCCAATATTATTCTTGAAACCCTGAACGCCTTTTCATGGCCAAAATCGATGCGATGGGCGAATACAATCTTTTCATGGGTACGTCCGATTCATAATGTTTTATGTGTGTTTGATGGAGTTTTTATCGATCAAGATTGGGGATTAGGCGATAGAGGCGGTAGGCCGTTTCAAAGTTCCATCATCGTTAATTGGAATGACAAAACCTTCGGTCATCGTTTTCTTTCAAAAACACCGATGCAGGTCACCGATTTCGCCGACTACAAAAAACAATTGGAAGCCGCCAATGTGATCCTCGATGCCGCCGAGCGCAAGGCGCGTATCAAGGACGGTGCGGAGAAACTGGCCGCCGAGGCAGGGCTGACATTGCGCTACGATCCGGCGCTTTTGGACGAGGTGGCCGGGCTAGTGGAATGGCCGGTGCCGTTGATCGGCTCCATCGACACGGAGTTTATGGTTCTGTGGTCGGATGTTCTTGTGAACGTCATGCGTAAACACCAGAAATATTTTGCCCTTGAGGATAGCGACGGCAATTTGGTGCCAAAGTTCATCGTCGTCGCCAACAAGAAAACACGAGACCAGGGTGCCGCCATCATCGCCGGCAATGAGCGCGTTCTGCGCGCGCGTCTGGCCGATGCAAAGTTCTTCCGAGATCAAGATATGGCACAGCCCCTAGAGAGCTACGTACCAAATCTCCAAAATATTGTCTTCCACCGTCAGCTCGGAAGCGTCGGAGACAAAGTTCAACGCTTGGAAATTCTAGCCGGTGATATTGCCGCTCATATCAATGTTGTAGATTTGAAACAGGTGTGCCGAGCCGCCCACCTTTCCAAAGCTGATTTGATGACTCAAATGGTTGGTGAGTTTCCAGACCTGCAAGGCACGATGGGAGGTCGGTATGCAAGCTATGGATCAAGTAGGGAAGATGATGAGGTCGCTCGTGCCATCATCGAACACTATGCGCCCCAGGGGCCGTCCGACACCTGCCCGACGGCGCCGGTCAGCATCGCCGTCGCCTTGGCTGACAAGATCGACACTCTGGTCGGATTTTGGGCCATTGATGAGAAACCCACCGGATCGAAAGATCCCTTTGCACTTCGCCGCGCCGCCCTGGGAGTTATCCGGCTGGTGGTTGAAAACCGATTGCGAGTAAATCTAAGGGAAATATTTGCGTCGTCCTTCAATCTATATCCTGATTCTGTAAGACAGCCAGTGCTGGATCGAGTTGATGGCTCGACCGTCAGGGAAACGTTGGAAAACGCTTGGAATGCTGTTTATCAATCTGATCTTCGAATTTATATGGCTGATCGGTTGAAGGAACAGCTTCGCAGCCAAGGTGTGCGCCATGATTTGATCTCCGCCGTGTTTGCCCTTGGTGGCGAGGATGATCTAATCCGCCTCTTGGCCCGCGTCGATGCCCTGGGCGCGTTTTTGGAGACCGAGGACGGGGCCAATTTGCTGACCGCCTACAAGCGCGCCGCCAATATTTTGCGAATCGAAGAGAAAAACGACGATGCGTCTTATAACGGCGCGCCCGATGCCAAGCTGCTCGAACAGGCCGAGGAAAAGGCGCTGTTCGAAATCCTGGAAAAACTGGCTGTCGAAATATCGCCGATTCTTGCCGATGAGCGCTATGGCGACGCCATGGCATTGCTGGCCACCTTGCGCCCACCGGTCGATGCCTATTTTGATCATGTCACCGTCAATTGCGACGATGCCGAGCTTCGTGTAAATCGTCTTAGACTTTTGTCCCAAATCAGGGCGGCCATGAATTTGCTGGCGGACTTTTCTCAGATCGAAGGGGGTGAGCGTTGAGCAAATGGGTTTATGCCTTTGGCGGCGGCGCTGCCGAGGGCGGCGCCGAGATGCGCAATCTGTTGGGCGGCAAGGGGGCGAACCTGGCCGAAATGTCGGCGCTCGGCCTGCCGGTGCCGCCCGGGTTCACACTGACCACCGAGGTCTGTAACCATTTCACCGGCCACCAAGACACTTACCCCGAGGAATTGAAGGGGCAGGTGGACGCGGCCTTGCAGACTATCGAGGATGAGATCGGCGCGCGCTTTGGCGATGCCGGCAATCCGCTGCTGGTCTCGGTGCGGTCCGGATCGCGCGCCTCGATGCCGGGGATGATGGATACGGTGCTCAATCTCGGCCTCAACGACGATACCGTCCGCGGCTTGGCCAAGGCGTCCGGCGACGAACGCTTCGCCTATGACAGCTACCGCCGCTTCATCCAGATGTATGGCGACGTGGTGTTGGGGGTCGGCCACCATCATTTCGAGGATATCCTGGCGCTGCACAAGGAAGACAAAGACGTCGCCCTGGATACGGACCTGGAAGCCGACGACTGGAAAGCCGTCTGCGAGGAATTCAAGGCCAAGGTCGGGGACCTATTGGGCGCGCCCTTTCCGCAGGCGCCCGAAGACCAGCTTTGGGGCGCCATCGGCGCCGTCTTCGGAAGCTGGATGAACGAACGCGCCATCATCTACCGGCGGCTGCACGAGATTCCCGAAAGCTGGGGCACGGCGGTCAATGTGCAATCCATGGTGTTCGGCAACATGGGCGACCATTCGGCGACCGGCGTCTGCTTCACGCGCAATCCGTCGACCGGCGAAAACGCCTTCTACGGCGAATATCTGATCAACGCCCAGGGCGAGGACGTGGTCGCCGGCATCCGCACGCCGCAGCCGCTGACCATCAATGAGATGGCCCACAGCCATTCCAAGCTGCCGTCGATGGAAGAGTTCATGCCCGAAATTTTCGCCGAGCTTTGCGATGTCCGGGGCGCGCTGGAACGGCATTACAAGGACATGCAGGACATGGAGTTCACGGTCCAGGAGGGCAAGCTGTGGATGCTGCAGACCCGGACCGGCAAGCGCACCGCCAAGGCGGCGCTCAAAATCGCCATCGAAATGTCCGATGACGGCCTGATCAGCCGGAATGAGGCGATCCAGCGCATCGATCCGGCGCAATTGGACCAATTGCTGCATCCGACCCTGGACCCTGA
Organism: Rhodospirillaceae bacterium; assembly: GCA_002687515.1. GTDB lineage: Bacteria > Pseudomonadota > Alphaproteobacteria > Rhodospirillales > UBA2165. The sequence goes on along the minus strand of NZAK01000062.1, from coordinate 24,255 downwards.
CGCNGAGCGCCATGTGCTGGCCAAGGGATTGCCGGCATCGCCCGGCGCCGCTTGCGGGCGCATCGCGTTTTCGGCCGCCGAAGCCGAGGAAATGACCGCCGCCGGGGAAAAAGTAATCCTGGTACGTATCGAAACCAGCCCCGAGGATATCGGCGGCATGCACGCCGCCGAAGGCATCCTGACGACGCGCGGCGGCATGACCAGCCACGCCGCCGTGGTGGCGCGCGGCATGGGCCGCCCTTGTGTCGCCGGCGCCGGCGAAATTCGCATCGATTACCGGGCGCGCACCATGCAGGCGCAAGGACAGACCGTCGAGGCCGGCGCGGTGATCACCATCGATGGCTCCAGAGGCGAAGTGATGCTCGGCGAGGTGAAGACCATCCAGCCCGAAATGACCGGCGATTTCGGCACCCTGATGGAATGGGCCGATGCGGTGCGCAGCCTCGGCGTCCGCACCAACGCGGAAACCCCCGAAGATGCGGCGACGGCGGTGAAATTCGGCGCCGAAGGCATCGGCCTTTGCCGCACCGAGCATATGTTCTTCGATCCCGAACGCATCATCCATATGCGCGAAATGATCCTGGCGGCGGACGAGGACGGGCGGCGCGCGGCGCTCGATAAGCTGCTGCCCTATCAGCGCGGCGATTTCACCGAACTGTTCCGCATCATGAAGGGATTGCCGGTGACGGTGCGCCTTTTGGACCCGCCGCTGCACGAGTTCCTGCCGACCAGCGACGATGAAATGAACGAAGTGGCGGAAGCCGCCGGCGCAGATGTCGGTGATGTGCGGGCGCGCGCCGCCGCCTTGCACGAATCCAATCCGATGCTCGGCCTGCGCGGCTGCCGGCTCGGCATCATGCATCCGGAAATTTATGAAATGCAGTGCCGCGCCATCTTCGAGGCGGTGGCCGCCGTTCTGGCCGAAGACGGCGAGGCGGTGACGCCCGAGGTGATGATCCCGCTGGTCGGTACGGCCCAAGAGTTCGATATCCTGAAAGACATGGTCGAGCGCGTCGCCGCCGAGGTCTCGAAGGCTAAGGGCGTGGAGCTGACCTACATCACCGGCACCATGATCGAATTGCCGCGCGCCGCCTTGTGTGCCGGCGAGATCGCCGAGGGCGCCGAATTTTTCTCCTTCGGCACCAACGATCTGACGCAGACCACGTTCGGATTGTCGCGCGACGATTCGGGCTCGTTCCTGGAGGCCTACCAGGAAAAGGGCATTTTCGAAAAAGACCCGTTCGTCACCATCGACCAGTCGGGCGTCGGCGAACTGGTGCGCCTCGCCGTCGAACGCGGGCGCCGCGTCCGGCCCGATCTGAAGCTCGGCATCTGCGGCGAACATGGCGGCGATCCGGCGTCCATCCATTTCTGCCAGGATGCCGGCCTCGACTATGTTTCCTGCTCCCCCTACCGGGTTCCCATCGCCCGCCTGGCGGCGGCCCAGGCGGCGCTCGCCGGCGGCAAGGTGTGCGTCGATGCGTGACCGGCGCTAGACTCCGCCGGTGATGGTATAGACGATGCCGGACGTATATGACGCCCGCTCGGAGGCAAGGAAGACGACGAAATCGGCGACCTCGCGCGGCTCGGTGGGCCGCCCGAAGGGCATGGTTGGCAGCAGTTCGGTCCAGCGCTCCTTGTCACCCAGTTCCTTCTCGGCGCGCGCCAGGTAGCGTTCCGCCTGGCGGTCGGTCTTGGTGATCGAGGGATGCAGGCCGCAGACGCGCACCCCCTTGGCCGTGCTGTCCTTGCCGAGGGCCTGGGTCATCGCGTCGAGGGCCGCGTTGGCGCCGCCGCCGGCGATGTAGCGCCCGGTCGGGTTCTGGGCGGCGCTGCCGATGACGTTGACGATGACGCCCGAGCCGCGCGCTTCCATATGCGGATAGATGGCGCGCATCATATTGATGTAGCCGAACAGCTTCAGCTCCCAGGCTTGGCGCCAGGCAGCTTCGTCGAGATCGAGGATATTGCCGGCCGGGATGGCGCCGGCGTTGTTGATCAGGATATCGATGCCGGCGCAGGCTTCGGCCAGGGCGCCGACCTCGCTGGAATTGGAAAGATCGGAGACATGGATTTCGACATTGACGTTATGGCGATCACGGATGGCGCCGGCGGTGGCCTGCAAATCCACCTCGGTGCGCGCCGCCAGATGCAGGTGGCAGCCTTCCTCGGCCAGGACCTCGGCCACCGCCTTGCCGATGCCGCGGCTGCCGCCGGTGACCAGCGCCGTCTTGCCTCCGAGGTTCATGTCCATGGCCGTGCCTCCTCCCTCTATGACCGGGCGATTATCCGGAGCGCATCGGAGGTTTGCAACCGCCGTGGCGCCGGCGCTAAGGTCGGGCTCATCAGAGGAATAAATTATGGCCATTGATCTGCATACCCACTACATCCCCGAAACCGTCGCCGAAATGCTGCGCCGCCGGGGCAAGGCGCCGATGATCGTTCCCGGCGACGGCTCGGAAAACTTCCACATCGCCAGCGGCGTGCTGCCGTTCTGGCCCGAATATATGGATATGGCGGGGCGCCTCACCTATATGGACGGCCTCGGTGTGACGGCGCAGCTGCTGTCGCTGGCTGGCCTCTTTGGCACCGATTCGCTGCCCGCCGCCGAGGCCCTGCCCATCGCCCAAGCCTTCAACGATGATGTGAGCCGGCTCGCGGCGGCCAATCCGGACCGCTTCCAAGGCCTCGCCTCGCTGCCCTTCGATGATCTCGACGCGGCGGTGGCCGAATACCGGCGGGCGCGCACCGAGCTTGGCCTGATCGGCGCCATCCTGCCCAACAATTTCTTTTTGAGCCTGGATTCGGCGGAAAAGCTGACGCCGCTGTTCGATGCCGCCAACCAGCTCGGCGGTCATATCTTCATCCATCCGGGGCCGCGGCCCGACCAGCGCCCCGACCTGGAAGACGGCTTTACGGCGCCCCGGCGCGACAACGCCATGGCGCGCGCCGCCCTTGATGTGCAATCGGCGGTCGGCCACGCCATGGTGACGCTGCTGTTCACCGATTTCCTCGACGCTCACCCGAATATATCGGTGCACGTGGCCAATCTCGGCGGCACCCTGCCCGATGTCATCGAGCGCATCGACCATATGTCGGTGACCCGCACCCCGGACGCGCCGCTGCCGTCATCGCGCCTGCGCCGCCTGCATGTGGATTGCTCGTCGTTGGGTCGGCGCGCCATCGAGATCGCGGCCTCGCTGTTCGGGCCTGAACATATCGTCTTTGGCACCGACTGTCCGATCTTCCGCACCGACTGGTCGCTGAACGCCATCGACGCCGCCTCCCTTTCCGAGACCGAGAAAGAGGCCATCCGTTGGCGCAACGCCGCCGAGCTTCTGGCGCCGCTGTGGCCGGAACTGGCCGGCTGAAAACGGGCCGCTAGCGCATGGCGAAAATAACGAATTCCCGGGGGGCGAGGCGGTCAACCAGCCGCGCGTTCGGGGCAAGGTGGCGCTGGCAGAAATCCAAATAGTACTCGGGATCGCCGTAATAAAGGGTGTTTTGGCGTTCCGGGTTGTGGACGCTCAACATGTTGAAACCGAGGCCGGTCCGCGTCTGTGACCAAAGGTGGCAAAGGCTGTCCTCGACCAACTCGCGCCAATCGGCATCGCCGGCATCCATCTTCATATTGTAGGTGCCGGAAACGAAAGAATAGTCGGCAACGTGGGTGGCGGCATGGCTGACGATAAATTCGGCGCGCGGATCATTGATGCGGGCGCGCGCCGCGGCGATCATTTCAGGCGCGATGTCATAGCCGTAATAGCGCCCGTTCTTGAGCGCGGGAAGGGCGGCGAAAGTATCGAACATGGGGCCGTAGCCGCATCCCAGATCGTTGACCGAGATCGGTTGATCCTCGCCCAAATGGGCGATCAGTCCGGCGAAGATTTGAAAACGGCGCAGCATGCGTTCCGGGTCGGTCCAGGCCAGCGCCCTGTGCTTGGTTCCGAACGCCTTGAGCGCGCGCCCGAATGTTTGGGCTACCGGCCCCAGCAAAGTGTCATCGTAGGCTGGTTGCTGCTCCGGGCTCATGGTTCCCGGATCATCCATTTGGGCTCAACCGGGATGACGACGGCATCGCCGGAACGAAGCGGCGTGCCGCTGGCGCGCGCCTCTGCGATGGCCTCCAGGCGCAACAGCGCGATGGCGCGGCCGCCGGTTCCCGATTTAACGGTACCGGCTTCGCGTTTGCCGAAGTTGATGGTGGCGCCGGGCTCGGGCAACGGCCCCTCTATATCAACCGGGAACAGGCGCCGCTTGACCAGGCCCCGGTACCTGGTGCGCGCCGTCAGCTCCTGACCCATGTAGCAGCCCTTGTCGAAATCGACGCCGTTAAGTTCCTCGAAGCCGCATTCCAGCAGCGTCGATTTATCGACATCGATATCGCGGCTGCCGTCGGGCAATCCGTGGCTCAGGCGCAGCGCATCGTAGGTTTCCGCCCCGGTTGCGGTCAGCCCCAGGCTTTCCAATTTTTCGGCGGCGCCGTGGCCCGAAAGAACTGCGCGCACGCCCATATCGGTCAGGCGCGGATCAACATAGGCGCATCCATTATGAAACGGGCCGGCCGAACCCGGGCCCGGGCTGAGCCCGAAGGCGGCGTGGACGTCCGGCCCGAAGGCGGCGGCAACCTTGAAATCGGCTTGGGTAAGCTGGACCTTGGCGCGCAGCTTGAACATGGTCAGGCGCTGCAAAAGGTCGTCGGCGCGGCCGGCCTCGCAATCGAGGATCAACTCGCCGTTCAGTTCGGTGACGAAAAAATCGTGCAGGAACTTCCCTTGAGGTGTCAGCAGCGCCGAATAAACGGCCCGGTCCGGTCCGACCCGGTGAATGTCGTTGGAGACCAGGCCTTGCAGGAATTCGCGGGCATCTTCGCCGCTGACAGCGATCAACGCCCGGTTTTCAAGTAGCGTGAATTGGCATTCGTCCATACCGGATAATATAGCCGGGCGTCCGCTTGGTGCAATTCCCCGCACTCAGGTTGTTTGCTTTCGCGGTGGCGACGTGTAAACAGCCGTCATGCAGATCACGATGATCGACTTCTCCATAGCGTTCGATGGTTCATCGCCCGATGAACGCGCGCTCGGCGGCGCGGAAAAGGCTTTTGCCCGCCTGGCCGCCGCCTTGGCCGGGCGCGGCCACACGGTTGCCGCCATCAACCGGTGTGCCGATCAAATCCGGCTCGACGACGTCGACTGGCTGCCCTGGGACAGCCCGCGCCCGCCGGAAACCGACGTGCTGATTGCTTTTCGCAGGCCAATGCTGTTGCACGAGGTGGATGAGGCGGCGCACCGGACCTTGTGGCTCTGGGATGGACCGAAACTACTTGATAGGCCGGAGCACAAGCGTGTCATCGAACGGCAACGTCCGACCTTGGTGTTTACCGGAAACGCGCATCGCGATGCCCTGAATTCTTGGCGGGATTTGCGGCAAGCGGTCATCGTTCCGGGTGTCGATCGCGCCTATACCGATGCGGCGGAGGATGAAATCGGGATTCCGAATCCTGTCGCGGTGCTGACCACCCATCCTCTGCATGGCCTGACAGAGATCGTCCGGCTTTGGTCGCAGCGCATACATCCCGGGCGCCCCGAGGCACGTTTACATATCTATTCCGCCGGTTTGTGGCACGGCATGGAAGGCGGCGAGGTGGACGCGAAGTTGCAGCCGGCCATGGACGCGGTGCGCGCGGCGGTAGATGATGGCGTCGAGGTGCGCCCGCCGCTGGCAGACCCCGGAATGGCTGCCGTGTACCGGCGCGCCAGCGCTCATCTATATCCCGTAATCAGGGGTGAAATGTACGGCTCCACCTTGGCCGAAAGCCAAGCCGCGGGAACGCCGGCGGTGGTTCACACCTCCGCCGGGGCCAGCCGGGCGTTGTCGGAGCGTGTCAGGAATGGCCAGACCGGATACATGGCGCCCGACGACGATGCCTTCGTCAATTTGACGCTGGGGTTGCTGGAGCCGGATTCGGCCATGTATCAAAGCCTCGGCCGCGAAGCGCGCGCCACGCAAGGGGCGCGCGGCTGGGATCAGGCGGCCATCGAATTTGAAGCGCTTTGGAAGTAGTATTGGCGCCATGAAGCTTTTATTTGTCACATCGACGCGGGTCGGCGACGCTATTTTATCGACCGGGCTATTGCATCACGTAATCGAAAGCAACCAGGATGCTAAAATCACGGTGGCATGCGGGCCGGCGGCGGCGCCGTTGTTCGAAGCGGTTCCGGGTCTGGAGCGGATTATTGTTCTCGACAAAATGCTGATGTCGCTGCATTGGCTGCGCCTGTGGCTCTTATGCGCCGGGCGGTTCTGGGATCTGGTCATCGATCTTCGCAACGCGCCGGTGACCTATCTGCTTGCCCGGCGGCAGAGGCGCGGCATGCCGCGCGACGGTTCCGACCAGCGGCGCGTCGAGCGCATGACCCGCGTATTGGGATTGGACCATACGCCGGCGCCCAATTTGTGGACGGCCGATACGCACAGGGAATTCGCCTTGGCCGCGATCCCGGGTGGCGGTCCGGTGCTGGCCGTCGGTCCGACCGCCAATTGGCGGGCAAAAACCTGGCGGCCGGAAAACTTTGCCGCGTTGATCGAACGCCTGACCGAACCGGGCGGCATATTGCCAGATGCCCGCGTCGCCGTATTCGGGCGCGACGACGAACGCCCGATGGCGCTGCGCCTGATAAGCGCCATACCAGAGGCGCGGCGCATCGATCTGGTCGGCAAGCTGGACCTTTTAACCGCCTATGCCTGTCTCGAGCGGTGCCGGTTTTATGTCGGCAACGATTCCGGCCTGATGCATCTTGCCGCGGCATCCGGCGTACCAACCCTGGGCTTGTTCGGCCCGACACAGGAATCGCTGTATGCGCCGTGGGGAACGCACACCGGCATCGTCCGCACAAAAACACCCTATGCCGAGATATTTCCAGACGAATTCGACCACCGGACATCTGATTCGCTGATGGACAGTCTGACCGTCGATATGGTGGAAGAGGGCGCCCGCGATTTGTGGCAACGTTGCCAGGAAGCCGCCGAATGAGTATCCGCCTGTCAGCCGTGACCAGCGTCCACAACGAAGAAAAGCGCCTGGCCGCTTGTCTCGAACGGGTGGCATTCGCCGATCAGATCGTCGTCGTCCTGGACCGTTGCACGGACGGATCGAGGGCCGTCGCCGAGCGCTTCGGCGCCAAGATCACCGAGGGCGCCTGGGAGGTGGAGGGCGATCGCCGCAACGCCGCCATCGAGGCCTGTGACGGCGATTGGATTCTCGAGGTCGATGCCGACGAGCATGTAACCGAGGCGTTGGCCGAGGAAATCCGAAGCGTAATTGAAACTTCCAGCCATGCCTGGCACGAAATACCGGTGGACAATTTCATCGGCGCCCGCCGCGTCCGGCACGGCTGGGGCGCATCCTACGGCAAGGCGGCTTATCCCGGGCTGTTCCGCAAAGGCGCCAAGCGATGGGGCCGCCAAAGGGTTCATCCCCGGCTGGAATGGAGCGGAGCCAAGGGCCCGATGCTGCGGGGCCGGGTGAACCATTATGTCGACCGGAATGTTTCCGACATGATCCGGCGGCTCGACGCCTACACTTCGGCGCGGGCCAAGGATATGCGCGAATCCGGCGAAATCGGAAGTGCCGTTAATAATGTGCGGCGGCTGTTTTCGCGCTTCATCAAATGCTATATCGGGCGCAAGGGTTATAAAGAGGGCGGATACGGCTTGTTGATCGCGCTCTTTGCCGGGCTTTACCCGATCGTCTCCCACATCAAGGCTAAGCTTGAAGACGACTAATGTGTGCGCGGATCGTCCTTGCCGATGACGGCATAGAATTCGACGGCGAAAGCCCGATGCGGGGCCCCCTCGGCGGGGTCGAAAGTTCGGTGGTCAACCTGACGCGCGCCCTAGCGGAGCGCGGCCATGAGGTGCTGGTCCGCAACAAGTGCCGGCGCGCGCGCCTCATCGACGACGTCGATTGGGCGCCGATCGAGAGCGGCATGCCGGAAAGCGCCGATCTTTATATCGCCAACCGCGGCGATAAGCTGTTGCCGCTGATGCCGGGCGCGCGGCGCACGGTTTTCTGGATACACAACCCGGCCCGATACTTGCTGAAATGGCGGTATCTCTCCAAGCTTTGGCGGGTTAGGCCGGCGATCATCTTTATCGGCGACTACCACGCGAGCACCTATCCCAAATGGGCGCCGTCCGGCGAACGGGTGGTGATACCTTACGGCATCGCGCCGGAATTTTCAGATATCACGCCCTTGGACGCGCCGCCGCCACGGCGCGCCATATTCACATCCAACCCGCTGCGTTCGCTCGATTGGCTGCTCAGGCTTTGGTCCGATCGAATCCGGCCATCGGCGCCGGATGCGGAATTGCACCTCTATTGCGGCGCCGCGACCTATGGCTCGGTGGGATCGGAAAAAGCGCGCGAGATGGAGCAAGTTCTTGATATTGCGCGTTCTTTGCGGCATGAGGGCGTGGTTCTGAACGAACCGGTGGCGAAACAGAGATTGATAGAAGAATTCAGGAACGCCCGCGCCATGCTCTATCGGGGAGACGTCAATGAAACATTCTGCCTGGCCGTCGGCGAGGCGCAGGCCGCTGGGGTGCCGGCGGTGGTTCAGCGCATCGGATCGGTGGTCGAACGGGTTATCGATGGCGAGACCGGCGCCGTGACCGATGACGACCAGTCCTTTGCGGAAGCGGCGGTTAAGATACTGACCGACGATGCATATTGGCGCCGTTGCCACATTGCCGCGCTGCAAAAACAAAATAGTTGGGGATGGGCGGATGCCGCTCAACGCTTCGAAAGGCTGATCCCGGAATGAAGATTCTTCAGGCGATCGCCGGCGCCGAATATGGCGGCGCGGAAGCCTTTTTCACCAGGCTGTCGATCGCCTTTCAGCGCGCCGGTTTAACCCAGCGGATCGTCATGCGCCGACATGAGGGCAGGGCGCGGGCGTTGACCGCCGCCAGCATCGCCCCGGTGCAAGTTCGCTTTGGCGGAAAACTGGATATTGCCAGCCGCCTTGCCCTGCTCCGCCAGATTGCCGAGTTCCAGCCGGATATCGTCCTCAGCTGGATGAACCGCGCCACATCCTTCTGTCCCGCCGGAAATTTTGTCCATGTCGGCCGGCTGGGCGGCTACTACGACATCAAGTATTACCGGAAATGCGATCACCTGATCGCCAATACCTCGGATATCGCCGATTACCTCAAGAATAGCGGCTGGAACGAGGATCGCGTCCACCACCTGCCGAATTTCGTCGGCGGGGAACAGGCGGCGCCCGCCCCGCGGCAGAAATTCTATACGCCCGATACCGCACCGCTTATCCTCGCCCTAGGCAGGTTGCACGAGAACAAGGCGTTTGATGTCCTTTTGAAAGCCATGGCGCGGGTGCCCAATGTTTATCTTTGGATCGCTGGCGAGGGGCCGCTACGCAAGCAGCTTGAAGAACAGGCGGAAGTATTGGGCATCAAGCCCAGGGTCCGGTTCCTTGGATGGCGCGACGATGCAGCGGCTTTGTTTGCGGCGGCTGATATATTTGTTTGCCCTTCTCGTCACGAACCGCTCGGCAACGTGGTCATCGAAGCCTGGGCGCACGGCATACCGGTGATCGCCGCCGACAGCATCGGCCCCGGAACCCTTATCCAGCAGGGTGACAACGGTATATTGTTTCCCATCGACGACGCAGTCACCCTGGCGAATTACATCAAACGCCTGATTAAGGATGACGATTTGCGGAGGACCGTTTCGGCGAACGGGATGGCCAGATATGAAGAGGAATTTACCGAACATATTGTGGTCGGAAAATATGTCGAATTCTTTGAACAATTGTTGAAATGATATGTGTGGGATTGCGGGCGTCATATTGAAGTCAGGGGGCGCCGATCCCGAAATCTTGGACCGGTTGACACGGGCGCTCGCCCATCGGGGACCGGACGGTACCGGTACATTCGCCGACGGCGGCAACGGCTTGGTTCACACCCGGCTCGCCATCATCGATCTTGAAACCGGCGATCAGCCCCTTACCGATGATGCCGGCAGTCAGCTGATCGTCAATGGCGAGATCTATAACTTCGTCGAATTAAAGCAGGAAATAGGGCTGGATCAATTCAAGACCAAGTCCGATTGCGAAGTAGTTTTGCCTCTAATGCGCCGCGACGGCGCCGGGTTCGGCCCCAGCCTTCGCGGCATGTATGCCGTGGCCGCAACACAGCAGAACGGCAAGCCAACCTATCTGGCGCGCGATCCCTTCGGCATCAAACCGCTTTATTATATGGAGGATTCGCGGGGGCTGTATTTTTCGTCGGAGCCCAAAGCCATGTTCGCCGCTGGCCTCGGCACGCCGCAACTGGATAACGAACGGCGCGATGAATTTCTGCAAATACAATTCACCAGCGGCGCTGAAACCATTTACCGTGGCGTACGCCGGGTTCTGCCCGGCGAAACCCTGACCGTGGAAGAGGGCCGCGTTACCGCGCGCGCGCACTTGCATGCCCTGCCGCCGGGCGGGCCGGAGAATATTTCAGAGAGCGAGGCGATCAAGCGTGTCGGCGATGCATTGATGGATAGCGTCCGCGTGCATCAGCGATCGGACGTGCCTTACGGCATGTTCCTGTCCGGCGGTATTGATTCCTCCGTCATTCTCGCATGTATGAGGGAATTGAACGATCGCCCGGTCGAGGCATTTACGGTCGGATTTTCCGGCACCGGTGTTTCCGACGAGCGTGCCCACGCGCAAGTGGTCGCCCGCGCCGCCGGCGCCAACTTCCATCCCGTGGAGTTTTCCGAAGACGACTTTTGGTCGCTTTTGCCGTCGGTTGTTGCCGCCTTCGACGACCCAATTGCCGATTATGCGATTCTGCCCACATTCAAGCTCGGTATGACCTTGGCTGAGCATGGGCTCAAAGTGGTGCTCAGCGGCGAGGGCGGCGACGAGATGTTCGCCGGTTATGGCCGTTACCGGCGCCTGCTGCGGCCATGGTGGCTCGGCGGCCGGCCGATGCGCCAGCGCGGTATTCTGGAGGGGCTGAACTTGCTGCGCGCGCAGCCGGTTGACTGGCGCGCCGGCATCCGGAAAACCGAAGACGCGGTTTCGCTGCCGGGCCGATCGAAGCTGCAGATCGCTCAGGCCGTCGATTGCGCCGATTGGCTGCCCCACGATTTACTGCTGAAGCTGGACCGATGCCTGATGGCGCATGGCGTCGAGGGCCGGACGCCGATGCTCGATCCCGTCGTCGCTTCCGTCGCATCAACCTTGCCGGACCGGTTGAAAGTGCGCGGCCGCCAGGGAAAATACGTTCTCAGAAAATGGCTGGATCAAAACCTGCCCGAAGCGGAACCCTTTGCCCGCAAACGTGGCTTCACGGTTCCGGTGGCCGAATGGATCGGTAAAAACGGGCGCCGTATCGGCGAATTGGTGGTGGCGGCCGAATGCATCGGCGAGCTGTGCGATCCTGGTCGGGTGGTGGAACTATTCGCCGGGCTCGAAGGGAACATCGCCCGCCATCACGGCCAGGCGGCATGGATATTGTTGTTTTACGCCCTTTGGCACCGGGTTCATATTGACGGCGCGCTTGCCGAGGGCGACACATTCGATGTTTTGTCGGCCGCGGTTTGAAGCGGCTTCTAATCTAGATTGATGTTTCGGGGAGAATAATATTGGCCGGCCCACTTGCAGGAATTCGCGTTCTCGACCTTTCCCGGGTCATGGCCGGGCCATGGTGTACACAATTATTGGCCGATCTCGGCGCCGAGGTGGTCAAGATCGAACGGCGCGAGGGTGGTGATGATACGCGCCACTGGGGGCCGCCTTGGCTTAAAGACACCGACGACAATGATACAAACGAAGCCGCCTATTACCTGTCGGCCAACCGCGGCAAGCATTCGCTAACCTTGGATATCGCGACCGATGAGGGGCGGCGGATCGTCCGCGATCTGGCCGCCAAATCCGATATCTTTATCGAGAATTTCAAAGTTGGCGATCTCGCCGAAAAGGGTCTTGGTTACGATGATCTTTGCGCGGTTAATCCGGGCATCATCTATTGTTCGATCACCGGCTTCGGCCAGACCGGGCCGCGCGCCAGCCAGGCCGGCTACGATTACCTCATTCAAGGCATGGGCGGGCTGATGAGCATCACCGGAGTGGCCGATGGCGAGCCGGGCGCAGGGCCGCAACGGGTCGGGCTGGCGGTGTCGGATCTGACCACCGGCATGTATTCGGCAATTGGCATCCTGGCGGCCCTCAACCACCGGGAAAAAACCGGCGAGGGGCAGTATATCGACCTGGCGCTGCTGGATACGCAGGTCGGCTGGCTCGCCAACCAGGCGCAGAACTATTTCACCAGCGGCGTTTGCCCGGGGCGTACCGGCGCCTGGCACCCCAACGTGGCGCCCTATCAGCCGTTTAAAACCAAGGACGGATATGTGATCATCGCCATCGGCAATGACGGCCAGTTCCGCCGCTTCTGCGTTCATATCGGCGTTGAGGAACTGGCCGACGATGCGCGCTTCCAATCCAATTCCGCACGCGTCCAGAACCGCGCCGCCCTCGCCGAGATTATGGAGGGCTATATCAGCGAACGCGATAGCCGCGAATGGATGGAGGAATTACCCAAAATCGCGGTTCCGTGCGGGCCCATCAACTCGATCGATCAGGTGTTCGAGGAACCCCAGGTGGCGGCGCGGGGAATGAAGAGCGAGGTGCCGCATCCGTTGGCCGGATCGATGTCGATTGTCGGCAACCCGCTGAAATTTTCCATAACCGATATTGAATACCTGAAGGCGCCGCCCACCTTGGGCGAGGACAGCGATGACGTTCTCGGGCGTATTCTTGGCAAAAGCCCGGAAGAAATCGAGAAACTGCGCAAGTCGGAAATCATCTGAGGTTTGAAAACGAGTTGTCTGACCCTTCGGGCGACTTTACATATTCAACGCCTAAGAGCGGGGCTTTGAATGATGCTCTGAACCAGGGAGAAGTAAGGTGCGTTTTGCAGTTGGCCAGCCGGTCCCAAGGACCGAAGACCCGCGCCTGTTGACCGGCAATGGCCGTTACACGGACGATTTCAATCTGCCGTTTCAGGCGCATGCCTATTTCCTGAGATCACCCCACGCCCACGCCGAAATCCGCGGTATCGATAGTTCCGCGGCCGAGGCCATGCCCGGCGTCGTCGCCGTTCTGACCGGCGAGGATTATGAGAATGACGGCATCGGCGAGATCACCGGCGGATCGCCGCGCCAGCGGCGCGACGGCTCGGTCATGTACCGCCCGCCGCGCCCGGCGCTGACCCGGGACCGCGCCCGCCATGTCGGCCAGGCCGTCGTCATGGTCATCGCCGACAGTCTTGCCGAGGCCAAGGATGCGGCAGAAGCCATCGTTATCGATTATGGCGAACTGCCGTTCAATGTGGACACCGAGGCCGCCAACAAACCGGACGCACCGACCATTTGGGAGGATTGCGCCGACAACGAATCCTTCTATTTCGATGCCGGCGACCGGGAAGCGACGGAAGCCGCAATTGCCGGGGCCAAGCATGTGGTCCGCCAGAAATTTATCATCAACCGGGTTACCGCCAATACCTTGGAGCCGCGCGGCGCGCTCGGCGATTACAATCCGGGTGAAGACCGCTACACCATCCATGTCGGGCACCAGCGGCCCTATGCGTGGCGCACCAATCTCGCGAAAAACGTATTCCGCGTCGCCGAAAACCAGATCACCCTGATTACCGGAGACGTCGGCGGCTCGTTCGGCATGAAAGGCGCCATCTATCCCGAGGTCGCCTTGGTCGGCTGGGCGTCGAAACGCGTCGGACGGCCGGTGAAATGGAGTTGCGAGCGTAGCGAGGGCCTGATGGCCGACGATCACGCCCGCGACAACGTGACCGAAGCCGAATTGGCTTTGGACGAGGATGGCAAGTTCCTGGGCCTGCGCGTCACCACCAATGCAAATCTGGGCGCTTATGTGTCGTTCCTGGGGGCCGGACCGCCGACCGGGAACACCGGCGGACTGGCTGGTCTTTACACGACGCCGGCGATCAATGTCCGGGTGTCCGGTGTCCTCTCCAATACCTCGCCGTTATCGCCCTATCGCGGCGCCGGCAGGCCGGAAGCAGCCTATATCGTGGAACGCATGATCCAGGTGGCGGCACGTGAGTTGGACTTGGACCCGGCGGAATTGCGGCGGCGAAACTTCATTGCGCCTGACGCCATGCCGTACAAGACGCCTTTGACCTTCACCTATGATTGCGGCGAGTTTGAAGCGCTGATGGATAAGTGCCTGGAGAATTCCGATTATCGTGGGTTCGGGGCGCGCCGCGATGAAGCGTCGGCGCGCGGCCGGGCACGCGGCATCGGCATCTCCTGCACCATCGAACAGGCGGCGGCGCCGCAGACAGAGACGGCGGAAATCCGCTTCGATCCGTCGGGCACGGTGACGCTGCTGGTCGGGACAACACCGCACGGCCAGGGGCATGAGACCATTTACAAGCAACTGGTCTGTGAAAAACTGGGTTTGGCGCCGGAAGATATTCGGGTGGTCGAGGGCGACACCGACAAGGTGACCTTCGGTACCGGCACCGGCGGCTCGCGCTCGGCATCGATCGGCACATCGGCGGTGTTCGAGGCGGTCGGCAAGGTCGTCGAAAAGGGCCGTAAAATCGCCGCCCATATGCTGGAAGCCGCCGAAGCGGATATCGAGTTCGAAGACGGCGCCTTCGCCGTTTCGGGTACCGACAAACGGGTCGCCTTTGTCGAGGTGGCGAAAACATCATTCCAGTCGGCGCAACTGCCCGAAGGGGTGGAGCCGGGGCTGTATGAGATCGCAACATACGATCCGAAGAAAGCCAATTTCCCCAACGGGTGCCATATCTGCGAGGTTGAGGTGGAGCCGGAAACCGGCACCATCGAGATTGCCCGTTACACCGTCGTCGATGATGTCGGGTATGAATTGAACCCCTTGCTGGTCAAGGGTCAGATCATGGGCGGCGTCACCCAGGGCGCCGGCCAGATCCTTATGGAAAACATCGTTTACGATAATGACAGCGGCCAGTTGATCAGCGGCTCCTTCTTGGATTACGCGATGCCGCGCGCCGATGATTTTTGCGCCATCGAAATCGAGGGAAGGCCGGTCCCCACCGCCACCAATCCCCTGGGCGTCAAGGGCGCCGGCGAATGCGGGACGGTCGGCGCCTTGCCGGCGGTGATGAACGCTATCAATGATGCGCTTCTCCAATTGGGTGTCGCCCACATCGACATGCCGGCGACCCCCGAGCGGGTTTGGCGGGCCATCAGGGATGCGGCTTCGCCTTAGTTAATCCAGCTTCTTCGGCAATCTTTTCTAGCCAGACGCGGAAAAATCTTCTAATAATGCGCGCCTTCACCGGAGCGGAATAATGCTTTCGAACGACAAATTGATATTTGCCGTGCCGCGCGGCCGCATCCTCGACGATGTAATGCCGTTGATCAGGCGCGCCGGGATCGAGCCCGAGGACAGTTTTTGGGATAAGGACGCCCGTCAACTGTGCTTTTCGACCAGCGATCCGTCGCTGGACATGGTACGCGTGCGCTCGTTCGATATCGCCACCATGATTGCTTACGGCGCGGCGCATATCGGCATCGCCGGGCTCGATGTGCTGATGGAGTTCGATTCCCGCGAAATCTATGCGCCCCTCGATCTCGGCGTCGGCGCTTGCCGCATGATCGTCGCCGAGTCGGAAGAGTTTGCTCCCAGTGACGATCCGCGCCGTTGGAGCCATATCCGCATCGCCACCAAATACCCTGAATTAACACGCCGCCATTTTGCCGCCCGCGGGGTGCATGCCGAATGCGTAAAAATGAACGGCGCCATCGAGATCGCGCCGGCCATGGGGCTTTGCCAGCGCATCGTCGACCTGACCTCGACCGGCGAGACGCTCAAGGCCAATGGCTTGGTCGAGGTCGAGGAAATCGCCAAGATCACTTCGCGGCTGGCGGTCAACCGGACGGCGTTCAAAACCCGCAGCGAAGAGATCAGCGGCTGAATCGAGCGGATCCGGGAAGCGGTCGATGCCGGCGCGGATTGACTTAGGCGATCCCGGCTTCGAACAAGAATTCGAACGCTTCCTGGGCGCCAAGCGGGAAACCGCCGGGGATGTGGCCGGCGCGGTCGCCGCCATCATCGATCAGGTACGCGAGCGGGGCGATGACGCCCTCATCGAACTGACCCGCCGTTTCGACGGCTTCGAGTTGGACGCCGAAAACCTGCGGCTCGGCGAAGGCGAGATCAAAAAGGCGCGCCATGACTGTTCCAATGATGAAATCCAGGCGCTGGAGCTGGCGGCCGAGCGGATAAGCGCCTTCCACGCCCGCCAATCGCCCGAGGATTTGGAATACCGGGACGAGGCCGGGTTGCGCCTCGGCCATCGCTGGCGTGCCATCAAATCGGTCGGCATGTATGTCCCCGGCGGCACCGCCGCCTATCCGTCCTCGGTGCTGATGAACGCCCTGCCGGCCAAGGTTGCCGGAGTTTCGCGCCTGGTGATGACGGCGCCGGCGCCCGGCGGCGCGTTCAATCCGCTGGTCCTGACCGCCGCCGAGATCGCCGGCGTCGACGAGATTTACCGCGTCGGTGGCGCTCAAGCTATCGCCGCCATGGCTATGGGCACCGAAAGCATCCAGCCGGTCGACAAGATCGTCGGGCCGGGCAACGCCTATGTGGCCGAGGCCAAGCGCCAACTGTTCGGCATCGTCGGTATCGATATGATCGCCGGGCCGTCGGAAATCCTGGTGGTTGCCGACGGCGATAACGATCCGGGTTGGATCGCCGCCGATCTTTTGTCGCAGGCCGAGCACGATTCGAGCGCCCAGGCTATTCTGATTACCGATGACGCCGGGTTCGCCGACCAGGTTTTGGAGCGCATCCAGGCGATGCTTGAAAGTCTGCCGCGCAAGGCCATCGCTTCGGAAAGCTGGGACCGCTTTGGCGCCGTCATATTGGTGGGAGCGCTTTCCGATGCGGCGCCGATCATCGATGCCATCGCGCCCGAACATTTGGAACTGGCGATGGACGGCGCCGATGAATTGTTCGCCGAGATTGAACACGCCGGATCGGTATTCCTTGGCCGTTATGCGCCGGAAGCTCTTGGCGATTACCTGGCCGGCCCCAACCATGTCTTGCCGACCGGCCGCAGCGCGCGCTTTTCGTCGGGTCTTGGCGTGTTGGACTTCATGAAACGGACCTCTTTCATCGGCGCGGGCAAGGCTCCGGTCGAAAAAATCGGCGCGGCGGCGGTGACCCTGGCCAGAGCCGAGGGGTTGCATGCGCACGCGTTGTCCGTGTCCTTGCGGCTCGGACAGACCGATCCGGATTGAAGCTTGTGGACGAACGGCGACGCATCGTTGACGTGCGCCTCGATGGCGATGCCCGGGCCTGGGAGCGCCCCGAGATAAAGCATGACCGGGCGGTCGCCATCTTCGATCTTTTGGAGGAAAATACTTTCGCGCCCGTCGATGGCACGCTCGGGCCGTTCGTGCTGCATCTGCGCGTCAGCGAAAACAGGCTGATATTCGATTTGCGCGACGAAGCCGACGGGCCGTTGCAGGAATTTACCCTGCCCGGGACCGTGTTCCGGTCCGTTATCCGGGACTATTTTGTGGTTTGCGAAAGCTACTACGAGGCCATCAAGACGGCTTCGCCATCCAAGATTCAGGCCATCGATATGGGCCGGCGCGGCCTCCACAACGAAGGCGCCGAATTGCTGCGTGAGCGCTTGGCCGACGACGTTGATATCGATGTCGATACGGCGCGGCAGTTGTTTACATTGATTTGCGTGCTGCATCTAAGGTAGGCGAGGATGAACGCTCTGCCCTCCGCCGTCTTGTTCGCCTGCTCGATGAATTCGGTGCGCTCGCCGATGGCGGAAGGCTTGCTGAAATCCACCCTCGGACACCGCATCTATGTCGATTCGGTCGGCGTGCGCGGTGATCAGGTGAATGGCTTCGCGGTCGAGGTTTTGGCCGAAATCGGGATCGATATCTCGAACCATAAACCGAAGACATTTAAGACCCTGGACGATACCTCGTTCGACGTGGTGATCTCGCTGTCGCCCGAAGCTCAGCACTCGGCCGTGGAATTGACCCGCTGGATGTCCTGCGAGGTGGAATACTGGCCGACCCTGGATCCGTCGGTGGTGGATGGCAGCCGCGAGCGGCGGCTGGAAACCTTCCGCCAGGTGCGTGACGACTTGAAACGCCGGATCGATGTGCGATTTCCGCCCGAAAATGGCAATTAATAGGGGGTTTTTGGAAAAAAAACTTGACCCGACAACCACATCAGACCAGTTTCCTACCGGTTTTGACACTAGAGGATAGCTAATGGCGAAAGAAGAACTTTTGGAATTTTCGGGCACGGTCACGGAACTGCTGCCCAACGCGATGTTCCGCGTCGTACTTGATAACGAACATGAAATACTCGCGCACACCGCGGGAAAAATGAGAAAACATAGAATTCGCGTACTGGCCGGCGATCGTGTCAATGTTGAAATGACGCCCTACGATCTTTCCAAAGGCCGCATCACCTTCCGCTTTAAGTGATTCGGGCCCCTGGCCGACGGACGACGGTTCCATGCCGGAAAGCACAGCGTCGGTCCTGGTTCTCGCTTCCGCCTCGCCCAGGCGCCTTGACCTGTTGCGCCAGGTTTTGATCGAACCCGATCACATCCATGCCGCCGAAATCGACGAAACGCCCACAGCCGCCGAGGCGCCGCGCGCCCTTGCCGAACGCCTGGCCGCGGCCAAGGCCGGGCAGGTGGCCGCTGAATATCCGGGCGCTTATGTCATCGGCGCCGACACCATCGTCGCCGCCGGTCGACGCATCCTCGGCAAGGCCGAAGACGCGGCAACGGCGCAACGCTATCTTTCGCTCCTGTCGGGCCGCCGCCACAAGGTGCTGGGTGGGGTTACGGTCATCGCGCCCGACGGGCGGCGCGCCAGCCGGCTGGTCGAAACCTCGGTCACCTTCGCGCGCCTGACCGGCGGCGACATCGAGGCATACCTCGCGACCGGTGAATGGCGGGGCAAGGCCGGCGCCTATGCCATCCAGGGTTATGCCGCCCGCTTTGTGCGCGCGCTCGGCGGCTCCTACAGCAATGTCGTCGGCCTGCCCTTGTTTGAAGCCGTGCGCCTTTTAGAAGGGCTGGGTTACCGGCCACCAGGCGGCTGATCGCCATGAAGGCGGCGGACGTTCTGATAAACGTAACGCCGGGGGAAACCCGGCTCGCCGCCCTTGAGGGCGGCAGGCTTATCGATCTGGTCTATGCGCGGGATATCTGGCGGGACCGGCTCGGCGACATTTATTTGGGCCGCGTTACCGCCATATCCAAGCCCCTGAACGCTGCCTTCGTCGATATTGGCGCCGGCTAACCCGGTTTCCTCGGCGCCTCCGATGCGCAAATCTTCGATCCGGCATCGCAAAAACCGGAACCCATCCAGCGTCTGTTCAACGAGGGCGATTCCGTTGCCGTCGAGGTCACCCGCGCCGCCATGGACGGCAAGGGCGCCAGGCTGACCACGAGGCTGAGCACGCGGTTGGCGCCGCCGATCGACGCAGGCACGGCAGCGGCCAAGGCGCCGGCGTTGTTGCGCGCCCGTCGCGATCCGATCCTGAGGTATTTCTTAGAGCGGGCCGATGCCGGATGGCGGCGGGTGGTTATCGATGACCGCGCCGAATTGGCTCGCATCCGGGCGTTTGGCGAAGCGCGGCTGCAAGCATTGCCGGGCCTCTTGGAATTCCATGACGGGCCGGAACCATTGTTCGAAGCCGAGGGCGCCGAAGCGGATATCGACGAAATATGCGGCCCGGTGGTCCAGCTTGGCGGCGGCGGATCGCTGGTGATCGAGGAAACCAGCGCCTTGACGGCCATCGACGTCAATAGCGGTGGGCGCGCCGTGCCCGGCGATAAGAACCGCAACATGATGGATTTGAACATCGAAGCGGCGCGGGAAGCGGCGCGGCAAATACGCCTGCGTGACATCGGCGGTCAAATCCTGATCGATTTTGCCGCCACCAAGCGGCGCCGGCAACGCGATCAATTGCTCGATGCCTTGCGGGCGGCGGCCGATGGCGATGCCGCCGAGGTTCGCGTCATCGGCTTTACCCGGCTCGGACTGGTGGAACTGACCCGGCGGGCCAGCGGGCCGTCCTTGACGCGCCGCTTAATAGGCACGGATGGCCGGAAAACGGCGGAAACCGCTTTTTTCTGTCTGTTGCGTGACCTTTGGCGCTGGTCGCGCCATAATCCCGGCAAGGCCGCGCGGGCTTCGGTTTCCGGGGAAATAGAAGACCTGGCGCGGGGCCGCCTCAAGGCCGCGTTCGATGCGCTTGCCGGGCGCGTCAGGGTGGAAATCGAGGTATCGCCGGGCAACGAAGACGATTACCGGATAACCGGGGAAAAGGGAGCGTAATCATGGCCACCGCAAGACGGCCAGATGGTCCGAAGAAGCGCCAGTGTCCGATGTGCGGCCAGCCCGCCGAAAGCGCCTACCGGCCCTTTTGCTCCAAGCGTTGCAAGGAGCTGGATCTGGGCAACTGGCTCAACGAATCCTATCGGGTGCCGGTGGTCGAAACCGACGATATGGACCCCGACGGCGAGGATGACCAGTTCGAGGGTTAAAGCCGCTACGATTGAACAGACAGGGACATTAATGACATGCATAAAGCCGCGATCCTGGACGATTACCAAAATGTGGCCCTCGGGTTCGCCGATTGGCGGCGGCTCGGCGGCGAGGTCGAGGTGACGGTCTTCAACGATCATCTGTCGGGCGAGGAGGCCATCGCCAAACGGCTGCGGGATTTTGACATTCTGGTCCTCAACCGGGAAAGAACGCCGATCCCGGAAACTCTTTTGCTTCGATTGCCCAATCTGAAACTGATGACCACCAGCGGCATGTACAACCGTTCGGTGGACATGGAAGCGGCGCGGGCGCGCGGCATCGATGTCTGCGGCACCGAAATGAAAAGCGCTTCGACGCCGGAATTAACCTGGGGCCTGATCCTGGCACTGGCCCGTCAAATTCCGCGCGAGGACCAAAATGTCCGCGCCGGGCGCTGGCAGGAAACGGTGGGCGTCGGGCTGGCGGGCAAGGTGCTGGGCATCATCGGCCTCGGCAAGTTGGGCACGCCGGTGGCGCGTATCGGGCAGGCGTTCAACATGGAGGTCATCGCCTGGAGCCCCAATCTGACGCAGGAACGCGCCGACGAAGTGGGTGTCCGCTGCGTGGACAAAGACACGCTGATGTCGAGCGCCGATTTTATCACCCTGCATATGCCCTTGAGCGAACGCAGCCGGGGCATCCTGCAAGCGGACGATCTCGCCAAGATAAAAAGCACGGCTTTTTTGATTAATACCTCGCGCGGGCCGCTGATTGACGAAGGCGCGCTGATCGATGCCTTGCAGAGGAAATTATTCGCCGGCGCCGGGCTCGATGTCTACGATGTCGAACCTTTGCCCGCCGACCATCCGATCCGGCGCCTGGACAACACCGTTTTGACCCCCCATTTGGGCTATGTTTCGCGTGATACCTACGAAACCTCTTTCGCGCAAACGGTGGACAATATCGAAGCCTGGCTGAAGGGAACGCCCCAGCGTCTGATCAATGGCGTTTAATCAACGGCGCCTGAACATTCAACGTTTGGCTTCCAGTTCCTTGACCTTGGTGCGCGCCTTGCCGTACTGGCGGTCGGCGGAAACCCGGTACCATTTTAAAGCTTCACCCATGTCCTGCTTGACGCCCAGGCCCTTTTCATAGATGCGGCCGAGCTCGAACGACGCGATCCGGTGGCCCCGGTTGGATGCCACCCGCAAAAGCCGCAAGGCTTCCTTGGGATCCTTGGGAACCCCCAGCCCATCCAGATACAAGAGCCCCATGCCGTAATAGGCGGATGTGTATTTGCCGTTCTGCGCGAACCGGTACCAGCGTTCGGCCTGGGTGTAATCCTTCTTGAAGTATTTTCCCTTGTGGTACATCTCGCCAAGCAGGTATTGGGCGCGGGGATAGTTCTTGCGCGCCGCCAGCTTATATTGGCGCGCCGCTTCCTTCATGTTTTTCTTGGTGCCGCGGCCCTTTTCATAAAGCCGGCCAAGCTCGAATATGGATTGGGCGTGCCCGGCCTTGGCCGCCTCGCTGTAAAGCTTGAAGGCGATGGCGTTGCTTTTCTTGACGCCCAACCCGTAGCGGTGAAGATAGGCCAGATTGGCCTTTGCCGTGTTGCTCTTGGACGAAGCCCTTTTGTACCAATAACCGGCGCGTTTGTAGCTTCGTTTCAGGTCCTCGCCGCGCCGGTACATAGAGCCCAGATTATTCATGGCGCTGATATGGCCCTGCTCGGCCGCCAGCGTGTACCATTGCCGGGCCTTGCCATGGTCCTGTGGAACGCCGCGGCCATGGTGATACATAAGCGCGATATTATATTGCGAGGCGGCGTGGCCATCCAATGCCAGCGCCCGGAACTCGCGTAGCGCGGTCGCGAAATCCTGCTTCTGCGCGGCCTGCAGACCTTTCTTGTAGTCGGCCGAATGGGACTGCGTTATTGCTCCAAAGCACAGTCCGGCAAGAATCAAAACGGAATAAATAAATTTCGGCCTAAACATCACTAACCTCGTCTAGGATTTTAGTATTGTCATCTCGTTATCTTGGTCGACTCGGTTCGGCCTTAACACAGCCTTGAATAAATTATAATTGTTGAAATCACCAATTTTACCAACCGCTTCGCATTTACCGGAACAATAAGGCAATCCCAGGGCGTTTTCAAAAACCGCCAAATCCAATCGATCGAGTTTATAATTTAATATATATAATTCAGACGGTTACAAGGTGTGATGACCGTCACAGCAGCATCCCGCCAAGAGGCTTAGATTGAAGCTATCGAATTATGCGCGCCACCCGCCGGCGGAGAATCGGATTTTACGGCGGACGCGGGCGCGCCTTGGCGAGAGGGTGCCGATATGGCTGACGAAATTATCCGAGACGACGAAAACCTGACCTTGGCCGATGATGACGGCGCGGGCGGACAAAGCATTACCGTAGAGGTTGGCGCCGATGGCGCCGTGATGCTGCCCGAGGGCGTTAACTTCGGCACCGCCGATTTCGCCCAATCGGGATCGGACCTGATACTGACCGGTCCGGATGGCACCCAGGTCGTTGTCGAAGGTTATTTCGATTCTGAATCGGCGCCGATGCTCAGGACCCCGGGCGGCAGCGAATTGCCGGGCGAAACGGCAACCCATCTGGCGCGTGTCTTGTCGCCAAGCCAGGAAGTGGCGCAGGCGGCGCCCAGCGCCGATGCCCAGCCGATCGGCCAGGTCGAAAGCGTAACCGGCACCGTCGTCGCCATCCGCGCCAACGGCGAGCGCGTCGAGCTGCAAGCCGGCGATCCGGTGTTCCAAGGCGATGTGCTGCAATCGGGCGAAGAAGGCGCCATCGGTATCGTGTTGGCCGACGAAACCACCTTTTCCATGGCCGAAAACGGGCGCATGGTTTTGGACAAAATGGTCTATGACCCGGGCACCCAGGAAGGCAGCATTTCGATGTCGGTGCTGCAGGGCGTGTTCACCTTCGTTTCCGGCCAGGTGGCCAAGGTCGATCCCGATGCCATGACCCTGAAGACGCCGGTGGCGACCATTGGTATCCGCGGAACGCAAGTTGGTATCGATTTGCGCGATACCGGCACGGGCGAGCCGGACCTTAGAGTCGTGCTGATGGAAGAATCCGACGGTTTCGTCGGCGAAGTGGTAATTTCCAACGCCGGCGGCATCCAGATCCTCAATCTGCCCGATCAGGGCTCTTCCGTCAGCAGCGCCACTTCGGCGCCGGCCGAACCGCGCGTATTGCAACGCAGCGAAATCCGCGAATCCTACGGCGAAGCATTGGATTCCCTGCCGACAGCGGTCGGCACCGGCAACAATTACGGTTCCCGCGAAGACGAAGCCCAGGAACAGGAACAAGAAGAGGAACAACAGCAGGAAGAAGGAGAGGAAGCTGCCGACGAATTCGCCGAAACCGAAGGCGGTGGCGAAGGCGAAGGCGAAGACCTGGACGATTTCGAAACCGCCGCCGGCGGAGAGGAAGAAGAAGAAGAAGGCGAGGGCGAGGAAGAAGATGGCTTAGTCGACCTTGCCGCCGAAGAAGAGGCTGCCGCTGAAGCCGCCGCCGCCGAAGCCGCCGCCGAAGCTGCCGCCGCCGCGGCTGCGGCCGAGGAAGCCGCCGCCGCCGAAGCCGCGGCC
>NZAK01000061.1 GCA_002687515.1 Rhodospirillaceae bacterium | reverse complement strand
TAACGCATGACCAACACCGCTATCTCGAAAATACATCTTGCAACACACGGCCGGTCCATACATCTGGGTCAAAAGCGGTCGTTCAGCCGAGGTGCCCCGAATGTTTGCTGGGGGTAAAGACGGCATAATATTTGAGGGTCGGGGAGATCCGCTGATGACCATTTCCAGACATTCCGAGACTAACAGTTGACCACTAGTTCGGCATGACGCTGAGTTTAGCGATCAGCACTGCTAAAAAATTTGGCCTCCCAATGCCAGAATAATATTAACTGTAAACCCCATATTCCCTGGTGTAGTCGAACATCATTTTGACGTTCTCGGGCTTGGCTTCGTCGGGAATGCCGACGCCGGAATCCATGATAAATCCGCCGTCCTTGCCGACCACGTCTATGAGTTTTTTGCAGTACTCTTTTACGTCGTCCGGCGTGCCTGTAATCATCATTGACACCGGCACGGACCCACGGATGCAGACCCGGTCTCCGAGGACCTCTTTGGCTTTGAACACATCGGTGCGTTCGAACCAATAGATGCACTTGCCGGCCGGAACGTCGGCGATGGTTTCCAACCGTGTGCCGCAATCGCCTTCCCATAAGACACAAGGGTAGTAGTCGTTTTCCACCAAAGTCAGAATCACTTGGCGCAATGAGGGCCAGAAAAATTTTTCAAACTGATCGGGTGACATAAAGCCGTCCAGTCCCCAATGAAGTGGGATGAAGACAATTTTGCCACGCAGGCGGCTGGCGGTTTTCATCATGTTGCGCGGAATAAACTCGGTCAATACATCCATGGTTTCCTGGATTTTGTCTTCATGGCGGAACATGTCGAGCATGCCGCCCTTGGAACCCCGCAAATAATCGGAAACCACATCGAAAGGCGCGTGGCCGCTCGCCACGTTGGCGACGGGAAAGCCCAGTTCTTCCATTTCCGCGATGAAGGAAAAGGCCTCACCCAGCATCTTCTGCATTTCCTCACCGGCCTTGATCATGGTTTCCAGTGCCTTGCGCACTGACGGATCGGCAAGAAACGCCATCGAATGCATCACACGGGTAAAATAAACCGAAGGAAATTCGGGCAGATTGGCGAGGGGCTCCAATTCACTGGCCAGGCGCGGCAGGTACTTGCGCAAGTAAAAGCCCGTCGGATCGCTGGTGAATTCGTCGTATTCATCCGACTTCATATATTCCCGGTCGATATATTGAAAACTGACATCAGGATCGAGACCACCATGGCCAGGCCATTCCAATTGTTTGTAGTCGAGAATCTCCATGGTCGGGCCCAGCGACAGCATCAGATGGCAGGGCACATAGGCATCCGGCTGCAACGCCAAGATAGCTTTTCGCATAGCGTCGGACAGACCCTTATAGTCGTACATGGCCTGTTCGCAGGTCATGCCGGCCTGTTTGGCTGCCCAAAATGTGGAGAACAAAAATGTGGGCACCCGGTCGGGCACGCGGAGTTCCACCGTGTCGTAAATGCGTTTTTCGCGTTCTTTAAGAAGTTCGTTACCTGATTTCTGCTGATCGTTCATGATCCCCTCCCATTAGCTTACAGCTGACCGGCGGCTCCCAGCCCGCGCATTCTAGAGAAAGTTGGTCAGGTGGCAATTTAATAGATTGAATTTCGCGAATATCCGCTTTCGGGCAACGGCTTCCTGAAGCCCGACCGCTTCGTCAAGATCGTCTATGGCGGCATGAAACGCTAAGCGCCCGAACCGGTTCCGAGTTTGTTGCGGCAACTATTTGGCTAGACAAAGCCGCCATTTGCCGGACAATCGACGGCACCGCTCCCACCCGGGAGCAGCGCAGGGACATCCATCCAGTTGACCACCCAATCAGACGCCAACCCCGCCGACCGCCGCCAGGTTACCGGCGGAGCCGCGTTCCGCCACGCCGATTTCCGCAACTTTTTCCTGGCCCGCTCGGTCAGCCGGCTGGCGGTCGAGATGCAGGTCACGGCGATCGGCTGGCAAGTCTACAACATGACCGGAAAGGCGTTCGATCTGGGCCTCATCGGCCTTGCCCTCATATTGCCGTTCCTGATCCTGTTTCCGGCCGCCGGGCTGGCCGCCGACCGCTTCCCGCGCAGCCGTATCATCACCGTCTGCCTGTCGGTGGAGGCGGTCTGCGCGCTGATCTTCCTGGTGCTGACCGCGACCGGGGAAATTACCTTCCCCTTGATCCTGGCGACCCTGGCGCTGTTCGGCCTGTCGCGCACCTTCCAGACGCCCGCCGAACAGGCCATCGTCCCGATCCTGGTGCCCAAGGAGGCTTTTTCCAATGCCATCGCCTGGTCGTCGGCCGGATCTTACGTCGCGCGCATCGCCGGGCCGGGCATTGCCGGATTGATGATCATCGCCGGCGAACAATGGGTCTATGGAGCGGTTTTCGTGGCGATCGTGGCGGCGGCGGTGTTCGCCACGCTGATCCGCGTCAACACCCAGATCATCGCTTCCGAGCCCCTCAATTTCGCCACCGTGTTCGCCGGATTGCGCTTCATCTCCAAGCGCCAGATCATGATGGGGGCGATCTCGCTCGACATGTTCGCGGTTTTCCTGGGCGGCGCGGTGGCGCTGCTGCCGATCTACGCCAAGGATATCCTGGCGGTCGGGCCGGAAGGCTTCGGCGCGCTCCGGGCGGCGATCACCATCGGCGCGCTTTCGGGCGCGGTCTATTTCACCCGCCGCCCGATCCGGCGGGGGGCCGGACGCAAGCTGCTCTCGACCGTGGCGCTGTTCGGTCTGGCGACGGTGGTTTTCGGCATTTCCGAAAGTTTCTGGCTGTCCCTATTCATGCTGTATGCGATGGGTGTATTCGATTCGGTGAGCGTCTTCATCCGCACCACCCTGGTGCAGATCGTCGCCCCCGACCAGTTGCGCGGAAGGGTCAATGCGGTGAACTCCGTCTTCATCGGCGCCTCCAACGAATTGGGCGAATTTGAATCCGGCGTCACCGCCGCCTGGTGGGGCACGGTGCCGGCGGTAATCGTCGGCGGCATCGGAACCATTTGCGTTGCGCTTGTTTTTGCGAGAATATTCCCGCAATTGAGGGGAGCCGACAGTCTTGATCCCGATGATCTGGTCCGTAAATACCAATAATGGAATGCCGTAACAGATGAATTACAGAAGCCAATGAAATACCGAAGCCAATGAAATACAGAAGATTGGGCCGCACCGATGTGGAAATCTCGGAACTGGCGTTTTCCTGCAGCGAAGCCGCGGGGTTGATGACCGGCGACGACCAGGAAAATGCGTTCAATGCGATCAAACGGGCGCTGGACGCCGGCATCAACTGGTTCGATACCTCGCCGAGCGACGGCAACGGCAAGTCCGAGGAAAACCTCGGGCGCATATTGAAGGAGCTGGACGCCAAACCCTATGTGTCCGCCAAGGTCGAGATCAATACCGAAGCATCGGAAGGCATTTCCGATCAGATCGAGCGATCCTTGGAGCAAAGCCTGAAACGGCTGCAAGTCGATCAGATCGATCTTTATCAGCTTCATAATTGGATCGACGGTGCCTCGGGAAACCGCGCCCTGGACACGGAAAGTGTGCTTGGGCCGGAGGGCGCCATCAGCGGCTTGGAAATTTTGCGCGACCGGGGCCTGATAAAATGGATCGGCGCGACGGCGCTCGGCGATACCGGGCTGAGCCGCCGGTTGATCGAATCCAACCGCGTCGATACGGCGCTCGTCTATATCAACATGATCAACCCGACGGCGGCGCACAAAGATCCGTCGCGCAGCTTCGATGCCGCCGCGCCGAAGGCCAGCCGCGGCCAGGATTTTACCGGCGTCCTCGGCTGCTGCGCCGAAAACGATGTCGGGGTGATCGCCATCCGGGTCCTTGCCGCCGGCGCCATCATCGGCGAATTCAAACATTACAAGGACCGCATCGTTACCAAGGACACCGATGTCGATGACGTTAGATTCAAGGCCGATGCGATCAAGGATCTGCTCGCTGACAGCCAGGGCACCCTGGCGCAGGCGGCCATCCGCTTTGTCCTCTCCCATCCGGAAATCGCCTGCGTCAATTTCGGCGCCGGCACGCTGCATGATCTTGAAGACGGCGTCGCGGCGATCGAAATGGGCCCGTTGCCCGACGACGTGATGGCGCGGTTCGACGATCTTTATCAGAGCGATTTTGGCCGAAATTGAAAAATCCGGCCGGCTTTGAGCGGGCGCGCCAATCGGCGGCGGCCGAAGGGAAACAATATGGAATATGCGCGCCTCGGCCGGACGGAGGCCAAGGTTTCCCGCTTGATTTTCGGTTGCGGCATGATCGGCGGGCTGATGATCAAGGCCGAGCCCGAGGTGATGCTGGGCGCCGTCAGGGATGCGATGGCGGCTGGCATTAATTGGTTCGATACCGCGGCCCAATACGGGGACGGAAAATCGGAAGAAAATCTTGGCCGCGTGCTTGCTGAATTGAGCGAGACGCCCGGCATTTCAACGAAATTCAAGCTGCGGGTGGAAGACGGCGATATCCCGGGACAGATCGAGCGCGCCCTGGAACAAAGCCTCAAGCGCCTTGGCATGGAGCGCGTCGATTTGTTTCAATTGCACAACAACATCCTCCTGCAAGCCAGCGGCAACGGCCTGACGCCCGCTCAGATTCTGGGGCCAGGCGGCGTCATCGAAAGCCTCGAGCGGATGCGCGATCAGGGCTTGACCAAATGGCTGGGGGTTACCGCGATCGGCGATGCGCGCGCCTGCCGCCAGGTGATTGCATCGGGCCGCGTCGACACCGCCCAGGTCTATTACAACCTGATCAACCCGTCATCGGATTTCCCGGCGGAGATGGCCGACGGCCCGATCGCCGGCGGCGGTCACAATTTTTCCGGCGTCTTGCGGGCCTGCGCCGATAACGATGTCGGCGTCATCGCCATCCGCACCCTGGCCGCCGGGGCGCTGGCCGGCGACAGCTACGCCGGGCGTGGCGTCATCACCCGCGATTCCGAGCCCGATGACGAACGCGCCAAGGCCGGTGCCGTATTCGATCTACTAGGAGACAGATACGGCACAAGGGCGCAGACGGCGTTGAGCTTCGCCCTCGCCCATCCGGCCATCGCCTGCATCGATTTCGCCGTCGCCGAACCCTGGCAGATGATCGAGGGCTTGAAATCCGTCGATCTCGGCCCGCTGCCCGATGACGCCCGCGCCGCCGTCCTCGCCCTTTACCAAGACAATTTCGGCGGCACTTAGTTTTCGGCGCCGAAATCGCGTGTAAATACCTCGATTATCTCGGAAACGCCGCGCAAGTCCTGCTCGCCCATGCTTTGCCAGCCGCCGCCCAAATGTTCGACCACCCGGTCCGAGGCAAGGACGCTCACCGCCAAGGTCTTGCACATCGATTCGATGCGCGCCGCTTCGTTGGCGGCGGCGCCGATGACGGTGAACTCGATCCGCTCCGGGGTTCCGATATTGCCGTAGGTCACATCGCCGAGATGCAGCCCGATACCATAGCCGAGCGGCGGATGGCCGAACCCCTGGCGCACCCGGTTAAGCTCGATCATTCGTTGAATGGCGTCCTCGACGGCGACTTCGGCCTTGGCGCAGGCTTCGGCGGCGCTTGCGCCGTCATCGGATACCGGGAAAATGGCCAGCACCGCGTCGCCGATGAACCTCAGCACCTCGCCGCCGCCGTCCAGAATGGCGCCGGCCATGCATTCGAAATAATCGTTGAGCAGCGCCAGAAATGCATCGCGGCTCATGGAATTGGCGAGCGGCGTCGAGTTTCTGAGATCGCAAAACCAGATGACGGCGTGGATATCCTCGCCGTCGCCGCGTTGGATTTGCCCTTTCAGAACCTTCTCACCGGCTTGCTTGCCGAGATAGGCATCCAACAAATTGCGCGCCGTCCGGGTCAGGGCATAGATTTCGGCGATCCGGGCCAGGGCCGGGCGCAAGCGTTCCAGGGCCTCGATCTCGGCATCGCTAAAGCCACCTTCCTGGGTGGTGGTGTAGCTGGCGGCGTGGATTTCACCGTTGATGAAATCAAGCGGCTGGGCGAGATAGTCGGTCACCCCCTCAGCCTTGAGATCCTCCAAGATGGGATAATCGATCTCGCTGTCGGCATCGCCGAGCCGCCGCCGGATCGCCTGGCCGTCACGGAATACCCGGTAGATGGGATTTTTCAGATAAAGGTCCGATTTCATCATGTCGTAGGTTGCTTCGCCGATTTCGACCTCGGTCCAGCCATCGCGCCAGAAAAATCCGCGTCCCGCGACATTGGGGTGGAGTGTGGTCACGAACACGGCGGCGCGGTGGATCGGCAGCCCGCACGCGGTCAGGCGCTGGCAAAGTTCCAGCAATACGTCTTGCGGCGCGTGCACCGACTGCGCGCCGTCCATGAGCCAATCGAGCACCGAACCGATATCAGGCGATTTGTTCATAGGGCCTCGCGAAACACCATCGGGCAACGATAACCCATTTCGGGACCGCGAGATAGGCGCGGCGAATTTCAATAAGTCGGCAGGCTGGGATCGATCTCCGCCGACCAGGCGTTGATGCCGCCGACAAGGTTGAGCGCATTTTCAAAGCCGTTGGCGCGCATCCACTGGACCACCTGGGCGCTTCTGCCGCCGACATGGCACATGACCACCAGCGGATGCTCCTGGGGCAATTCATCCAACCGGTTCAGCAGTTCGCTCATGGCGATATTCAGGCTGCCGTCGACGGCGCAAACCTCCACCTCTTGGCTCTCGCGGATATCCAAAAGGGTGTGCGGGTCGCCCGATCGGCGCATTGTATTCAAATTGTGGACGTCGATATACATATCTGTTGCAGACCTGTTGTTGCGAGTGATTCTTAAATAGTTCTTTAAGCCATCGCAATCAAGCCGCCAGGGTTTGATTTTCACCGGTGGAAGGAGGAAATTACCCATCTGATGCCAGGCGAATAATGATCCGGGGACAACCATGAACGAGAGCACTCAATCCGAAAGCGCGTACGATCACGGCTTCAAGGCCATCCACGATGATGAACTGCCATGGCAAGACGGCGCCCAAAACGAACTTTTGAGCCTGCCCAAGGGGGTCGAGGTCAAAATATTGGCGCACGACAAGGCGATGCGGCGGATCGACATGAAGGTCCGCTTTCCCGCCGGCTACGTCGAGCCGGAGCATCTGCATAAAAGTTGGCATTCGATCTGCGTACTGAAGGGACGCATGTGCGTGGCCGGCAAGGATTTGCGGCCCGGCGATTACGTTTTCGGCTGGGACGAACTTCACGGCCCCTACGAATATCCCGACGGGTGCGAGGTTTTCGTGGTCTTCATGGGCGATGGCATCCAGCACCAGTGGGATGCCGAGAAGCACGATGCGCATGGCAAGGTGTGGGAGCCGGAAACAGAGGCCGGGATCGCCGCCGCCGGAAGCGAGCCGTCATGAGCGACGAGCAGGAACAGGTGCAGGTCAGGGAGCGCAACACCCCCTACCGCGGATATATGCGCCTCGACGTTTACCGCCTGCGTCATCACGACTTCAACGGCGGCTGGAGCATCGATCTTTCGCGCGAAGTGCTGGAGCGGGGCAACGCCGTCGCGGTACTGCCTTATGATCCCGACCGCGACGAGGTGGTGCTGATCGAGCAATTCCGGATCGGCGCCTATACCGCGTCCGAGACCTCTCCCTGGCAGATCGAAGTTGTCGCCGGCATGATCGAAACCCATCACCTGGCGGAAGAGACGGCGCACAAGGAAACCGAGGAAGAAACCGGATTGAACATTTATGATTTGGTTCCGGTTCATCATTACCTGTCGAGCCCGGGCTGCACCTCGGAAACCATCCGCATGTTCTGCGGGCGCGTCGATTCAACCAGCGCCGGCGGCATTTCGGGGGTCGCCCACGAAGGCGAATATATCCGCGTCTTCACGGCCAGCAGCGAAGAAGCCTTCGCCATGCTGGATAGCGGGCGCATCGAAAACGGCATGACCATCATCGCCCTGCAATGGTTGAAACTGAACCGCGACCGATTGCGCGATGCATGGCTCGACGGCTAGGGCCGATGGGACCCAGGCGTGCTTGATCAGCCAACCCGGCGCCGCTAGTCTCACGGCAACCAGAACCTAAGAATTCAACAGAGTGCTCTTATGGATGTCCGCCAAGGCTTTAGGGATTCGGTCGGCAACACGCCGTTGATCCGTTTGCGGGAAGTGTCCGAAAACACCGGCTGCGATATTTACGGCAAGGCCGAGTTTCTCAACCCAGGTGGCTCGGTCAAGGACCGCGCCGCCCTCTACATCGTCATGGATGCCGAGGAAAAAGGCCTCTTGAAACCCGGCGGCGTCATTGTCGAGGGCACCGCTGGCAATACCGGCATCGGCCTGGCTCTGGTCGCCTGCGCTTCCAGCTACCGGACCATCATCGTCATCCCGGAAACCCAGACCGAGGAAAAAAAGGACATGCTGCGCCTGGCCGGCGCCGATCTTCGCCAGGTACCCGCGGTTCCCTATTCGAACCCCGAGAATTACATCCATGTGTCCGGGCGCATCGCCGAGGAAATGGCGGCATCGCACCCGCACGGCGCCATCTGGGCGAACCAGTTCGACAATGTGGCCAATCGCGAGGCCCATTATCGCGGCACCGGACCTGAAATCTGGGAGCAATTGGACGGCAAGGTCGACGGCTTTACCTGTTCGGTGGGCACCGGCGGCACCATCGCCGGGGTCGGCATGGCGCTGAAGGAGCAGAATTCCGAGGTTAGGATTATGCTCGCCGATCCGATGGGGTCTGCCCTTTACGGCCATTACGAACATGGCGAGTTGAAGGCCGAGGGTTCGTCCATCACCGAGGGCATCGGCCAGAGCAGGATTACCGATAACCTGGAAGGCGCGCCGATCGACGGCGCCTATCAAATTACTGACCAAGAAGCGCTGCCCTACGTATTCGATCTTTTGAAATATGAAGGTTTCTGCCTCGGCACGTCCACCGGGATCAACGTCGCCGGCGCCGTCCGCATGGCCAAGGAGCTGGGTCCCGGCCATACCATCGTCACCATCCTCGCCGATTACGGCACGCGCTATCAAAGCAAGCTGTTCAACCCTGAATTCCTGAAAGAAAAGGGCCTGCCCTATCCCGATTGGATGGAATAGGCGTACACCGATGAACTATATAAATCCCGATGCCCTGGTCGAATGCGAT
Organism: Rhodospirillaceae bacterium; assembly: GCA_002687515.1. Lineage (GTDB taxonomy): Bacteria > Pseudomonadota > Alphaproteobacteria > Rhodospirillales > UBA2165. The sequence continues at coordinate 8,449 of NZAK01000061.1, read as the reverse complement.
TGGCTCGCCGAGCGGCTTGGCGACGGCAAGGTCAGCGTCGTCGACGCCAGCTTCCATTTGCCCGCCGCCAAACGCGACCCGGTGGCCGAATTCCTGGATAAACACATTCCCGGTGCCCGCTTTTTCGATGTCGATCAAATATCCGATCCGGATGTGGACCTGCCGCACATGCTGTCCAGCCCGGAAAGGTTCGGCGAATTGGTCGGCGTGCTCGGCATCGGCAACGATCATCACGTCATTGCCTATGACGTCAGCGGCGGCGGCATGGCGGCGATGCGCGCCTGGNGGATGTTCCGCATTTTCGGCCATGACAAGATTTCGGTGCTGGATGGCGGGCTGGTCAAATGGCTGGCCGAAGACCGGAAAATCGAAAGCGGCCCGGCGGATATCGCCGCCGAACCCTATGCCGCGACCGGGTTTGATGCGGGCTTGGTGCGTTCCATCGAGCAAATTCGGACGAATATCGCCGATGGCGCCGAACAGGTCGTCGACGTGCGCGGCAAGGGCCGCTTTGAGGGCAGCGAACCGGAAGTGCGCGCCGGTCTGCGCAGCGGACACATCCCCGGCTCCCTCAACCTGCCCTTTCTTGAGCTCCTTGACGCGGACCGCCACATGGTGATGCGTCCGGCCGACCAATTGGCGGCCATCATCGATGCCGCCGGCATCGACCGCGGGTTGCCGGTCACCGCCAGTTGCGGCTCGGGCGTTACGGCATGCGTGCTGGCCTTCGCCCTTTATTTGATCGGCAAGGAGGACGCGGCCGTTTACGACGGTTCCTGGACCGAATGGGGCGGGCGTTCCGACACGCCCATCGAAGTCTAGTGGCCTATGTCATCTAATTTGTACCCCTACGATCGCTTTTCCCGTTTCCTCGGTAGGAGGAAGGACGTCGGCGATGCCGGCACATCGGCAAGTCCTTACGACACCCCGAGGGGACGGGAAAAGCGACCCAGAGGGCGGCGTTGCAAGGCTCCCGGACATCGTCGCGCACCCCTTGTGGTGAATTGGCACCACGGCGCGGCGCGCTCCTCGCCGGAAACCTTGCAACGCCGTCGTAGGAGTACAAATTAGATGACACAGGCCACTAGCCCAAGATGAAAGACGGCAAGCGCCCACAGACCCGGATCGTCCACGCCGGCAGCCACCCGGAAAAACAGAAAGGCGTGATGAACCCGCCGGTTTATCGCGCCTCGACCGTCATATTTCCGACCATGGCCGCCTTGCGCGAAGCCAGCAAAAACCGCTTCGATGCGGTTTATTACGGCCGCCTTGGAACGCCCACCAGCTTCGCCCTGGAAGAGGCCGTGGCGGATCTCGAGGGCGGCTACCGGTCGGTTACGGCACCATCGGGACTGGCCGCCGTGACCCTGGCGCTGATGAGTTTCCTCAAAAACGGCGACCATCTCCTGATGGTGGACAACGCTTATGATCCCAGCCGCCGGGTGTGCGAGAAGTTTCTCAGCGATTACGGTATCGAGACCACATTTTACGATCCGATGATCGGCGCTGGCATTGCCGGGCTTATGCGCGACAACAGCAAAGTCGTGTTCCTGGAATCGCCCGGCTCACTCACCTTCGAAGTGCAGGATATTCCGGCCATCGCCGCCGCCGCCCGCAAAGCCGGCGCCAAGGTGATTTTGGATAACACCTGGAGCGCCGGGCAATTTCTCAAGCCCTTCGCACTCGGCGTCGATGTCTCGGTACAGGCGGCGACCAAATATATCGCCGGCCATGCCGACGTCATGCTGGGGCTGGTCAGCGCCGCTTCGGAGGCCGATTGGCGGCTGATCAAGACCCGCGCCGCCTATATGGGCTATTGCGCTGGTTCTGACGATTGTTACTTGGCGCTGCGCGGTTTGCGCACCCTCGATGTGCGCCTGCAACGGCACCAGGAAACCGGGCTTCTGCTCGCCGGCTGGTTCAAGCAGCGCCCGGAAGTTAAGCGGGTCCTGCACCCCGCCCTGCCCGATTGCCCCGGGCACGAGATTTGGAAACGGGATTTTACCGGCGCCTCGGGCCTGTTCGGCGTGATCCTCGATGCGTTTCCCAAAGAAAACGTCACGGCGATGCTCGACGGTATGGAATATTTCGCCATGGGCTACAGTTGGGGCGGTTTTGAAAGCCTGATACTGCAAACCGATCCCAAGCCGGTGCGCAGCGCTAATGAATGGAAAGAACCCGGCCTTTGCCTTCGCATCCATGCCGGCCTGGAAGACCCCGACGACCTGATCGAAGATTTGGAACGGGGCTTCGAGCGTTTAACCGGGAATTTGAATGGGGGGGCCGGTTCATGAGCGGCGGCAAGCGGGACACCCGCCTTATCCATGCCGGCAGCAACCCCGAAGAAAATTTTGGGCTCATCAATCCGCCGGTCTACCGCGCCTCGACGGTTTCCTTTCCGACGGTGGCGGCGCAGGCCAAGGCGCGCCGGAACCCTGAGCAAAATTTCGTCTATGGGCGGCGCGGCACGCCGACATCGTTTGCCTTCGAAGACGCCGTCGCCCAGTTGGAGGGCGGCGACAGGACCATTGCCGTCGGCTCGGGGTTGGCCGCCATCTCCTCGGCGATGCTGGCATTCGTATCGGCGGGCGATCATGTGCTGGTTTGCGATAACGCATATACACCGACGCGCAATCTCTCGGAAAATTTTCTCAAACGGTTTGGCGTCGAAACCAGCTATTACGATCCGATGGACAGCGCCGCCGTCAAGGACCACTTCCGGCCCAACTCCAAAGCCATTTACGTCGAAGCACCGGGCTCGCATACCTTCGAGGTGATGGACCTTCCCGCCATCGCCGGCGCCGCCCGCGATGCCGGCATCAAGGTGGTCATGGATAACACCTGGAGCGCCGGATATTTCTTCAAACCCTTCGAATATGGCGTCGATGTATCGGTGCAGGCGGCGACCAAATATCAGGTCGGCCATTCCGACGCCATGCTCGGCGCTGTTACCATGCTCAATGATGATCTGGAAACCGTCGCCGCATCGGTGCGCGTGCTCGGCTTCCACGCGGCCCCGGACGATGCCTACCTGGGTCTGCGCGGCATGCGCACTTTAAGCGTCCGCCTGAAACGGCATGAAATTAATGGCCTGAAAGTGGCCGAATGGCTGGCCGGCCGACCGGAAATCGAACGGGTGTTGCATCCGGCGATGGCCGATTGTCCCGGGCACGAATTTTGGAAACGGGATTTCACCGGCGCCTCGGGTCTCTTCGGCGTGGCCCTGAAGCCGGCCCCGAAAGAGGCGGTGAACGCCTTCGTCGACCGGCTCGAACTGTTTGCCCTCGGCGGCAGCTGGGGCGGCTATGAAAGCCTTGTCCTGCCAACCAATGTGACGCGGACGGCGAGCCAATTGCCGTCCGATGCGCCGCTGGTCCGCTTGCATGTGGGCTTGGAAGATCCCGACGATTTGATCGAGGATTTGAACGCCGGACTGGATGCCTTCAACGACTCGCGCTGATGCCGCGCAAGGCCGGCAACAGTAGACTCAACATAAAGGCAAGCAGGGCGGCGACCACGATCGACGGCCCGGCGGGCGTATCCAGCCCTAAAGAGCCGCCGAGCCCGGCAATCACCGACAAGACCCCGATCAGCGCCGATAGAATCGCCATTTGCTCAGGGTTACGCGCAAAATTGCGCGCCGCCGCCGCCGGAATAATCAGCAGCGCGGCGACCAAAAGGATACCCACCACCTTCATCGCGGCGGCCACTGCCAATGCCATCACCAACATGAAAACCATATTGATGCGGCGCACCGGCACGCCCTCGGCGGCGGCCAGGTCGGCGTGCACGGTGATCGACAACAGTGGCCGCCAGATGGCGATCAGCGCGGCAAGAGCCACACCGGCGCCGGCGTAGATCCAAACCAGATCGGCCTTCGTGACCGCCAAAATATCGCCGAACAGGTAGGCGATCAGATCGAAGCCTTGGGATTGGGCAAAGCCGATGGCAACCAAACCCAGTGCCAGCGTGCCATGTGAAAGAATTCCGAGCACGGTATCGCCGGCAATCGGGCCACGATCACCAACACCGGCCAAGATCAGCGCCACACCGAGGCAGGCAATAACAACGCCGGCGCCGAGGTTTAGCCCCAGGAGCAAACCGATGGCGATGCCGAGCAGCGCCGAATGGGCCAGGGTATCGCCGAAAAACGCCATCCGCCGCCAAACCACGAACGAGCCCAGGGGGCCGGTGACGAGGGCGACGCCGATGCCGGCGATAACGGCGCGAAACAGGAAATCATCCATGGGAATGCTCTCCGTGATCGTCCCCAGCGCCATCAAGCACGCTCCCATCCAGACCGTGATGGTGGTCGTGATGGTGCTGATACAGGGCGACATTGGCCGCCGCCCGGTCGCCGAACAGCGCGATGTAGCTGGGATCGCGGCTCACGTCTTCGGGATGGCCGGCGCAGCATAAATGGCCATTGATGCAGACCACCCGGTCGGTCGAAGACATCACCAGGTGCAGATCGTGGGACACCATCAGCACGCTGCAACCGCGTTTATCCTTCAAGGCGCCGATCAACTCATAAAGCTCGGTCTGGCCGTTGATATCGACGGCCTGCACCGGCTCATCCAAAACCAGCAATTCGGGATCGCGCAAAAGCGCCCGCGCCAACAATACGCGCTGAAACTCACCGCCCGATATATCGCCAATCGCCGTTTTCCAGACCTGGCTGGCGCCTACTTCCTCAAGCACCTGCCGGCATTGGCGCCTGGAAACCGCGCCCGCTAGCCCCAAAAACCGGTAAACCGGCAGCGGCAGGGTCGGTTCGATAACGAGTTGTTGCGGCATATAGCCGATGCGCAATCCGCCGCGCCGTCTTACCGTTCCCGTAGTCGGCTTAATCAAACCCAGAATGGCGCGAATCAGGGTTGTTTTTCCGGCGCCGTTGGGACCGATCAGGGTTACCAATTCGCCGCCCGTGATGCTTAGATCGATGCCTTTCAGGATTTGATGGCCACCGGAATGAAAACCGACATTCCAGGCTTCGATCAGGATTTCAGATTGGGGCGTATTTTTGTCCATGCCGATCACGCCGCGTTGCAGCCGGGGCAGATACCGGCGGCTTCGATAGTGCGTGCCTGCACTTGAAAGCCGAAGCGTTCGGCGGAACGGCTGATGGCGCCGTCAACCCCGTCATCCTCCACCTCGATGGCATCGCCGCAGCTTTTGCAAATCAGAAAAAAACCGCGATGCACCTGATCGGGATGGGCGCAGCCGACAAAGGCGTTGAGCGATTGAATGCGGTGGACGAGTCCTTGTTCGAGAAGAAAATCCAGGGCCCGGTAGACCGTCGGCGGCGCAGCGGCGCGATGCTCCTGCTTCAATTTATCGAGAACCGCATAGGCGCCGACCGGACGATGGCTCTGCCAGACCAATTCCAGGACCCGTCGGCGCAATGATGTGAGGCGCGCGCCCTGTTTCCGGCAAACCTGCTCGGCGGCGCTGAGGGCATCGGCGACACAGTGATCATGGTCGTGAACCGGATTGAACCCGGTGCCGGGCACGCCCGAAGCTTTCGCCATCTGTTCCTCCGATCGCCGCGCCGGATCGCGGAATTGAATTTGTTATACTATTACTTTCCAGATAGAATGTTATAATATAATAAAAATAGCAAGCCGGCATTGATCCTTGATGTTCAAATTCAGCGCAGCAATTCTCCCGATCCTCGCCTTTTGCCTCGGAATCATGTCGCCCGTTCAGGCCGCTCCCGAGGCCGCACCCAAGGTGGTCGCCAGTATTCTGCCGGTCCATTCCCTGGTCGCCGGCGTTATGAAAGGCGTCGCCGAGCCACGCTTATTATTACGCGGCGCGGCCTCGCCCCACGCCCATGCCCTGCGCCCGTCCGATGCCCGGGCCATTCATAACGCCGATCTTGTCTTCTGGATCGGAAGCCGGCTTGAAAGTTCTTTGGCCAAGCCGTTGTCGGCGCTATCCCAGAAGGCGCGGGTCATCGAATTGGCCGAGCTGCCCGGTATCAGCCATCTGGAATTGGGCGGGCAGGCTGGCGGGCAAATTGGCGGCCGGGACATGCATATCTGGCTCGATCCCAATAACGCCAGCGTCATGGTACGTCATATGGCTACCAATTTGAGCGCCAAGGATCCCGCCAATGCGAAGCTGTACGAAACCAACGGAAGCGCTCTTCTGCGCCGCCTTGAGACCGCCGCAGGCGAAATTCAAAAAAAAGTCAATCGGGTCAAGGACCGGCCCTTTGTCGTTTATCACCACGCCTATGGGCATTTCATAAACCGATTTGGCCTCACCCAGACCGGGTTCCTTAGCCTCGGCGCGGAAAGATCGCCGGGCGCCAAGCGGCTGCGGCAAATCAAACGGCAAATTCTCAAAAAAAATGTGGTTTGCGTGTTCGGAGAACGGCGACAAAACAGGTCTCTATTAAACACGATTAGCGAAGGAACCGGCGCGCGCATCGGGATGCTCGATGCGCTGGGTGTCGGAATTACGCCCGGGGCGGATGCCTATTTCAGGCTCATCGATAATCTGACTGGCGATTTTGTAAATTGCCTGTCCCGGAAATAATTAATCCCATCTTGACGGATCGCGGTAACAATTCGGCCATGTTGATGCTTCGCTCAATCGCCCTGGCGTCATTTATCCTGTTTTTGGGCTCCTCAGGTGCCGGCGCCGCCGAGCCGGACTTGGTATCGGCGGCGTTTGCATCCCTGATCGACTGGCAGCGGGAAATCGACCGCAATATCGGCAGCATCCTGATGCTTATCCGCGACGGCGCAACGGCAATCGCTCTTTTGTCGAGCGCCGCCTTGGCCTTCCTTTATGGAATGCTGAGTGAATTGGGCTCCGGGCACGGAAAACTGGTTGCGGCGGCTTATTTTGCCGGCCGCGGGGCAAGGCTTGCGCGCGCCTTCTTGATGGCATGCCAGATGGGCCTTATCCACGCCGCGTTGGCGGCGCTGCTGGTGGGCGCCGCCGATATCGGCCTGCGCCATATATTCGGCGGAACCCCGGCACATTCCATCTGGCTCCGCCTGGCCGCATTCGCAATTATTGGCGCGGTTGGTATTTTCCTCGGCGTGCATACCATTCGTTCAAAATTTTCTCCCGATTCCCCTGCAATTGAAGAACAAGACGCGCGGCTTAAAAAGTACGCCCATTACGCCCTCATCGCCGCGGCGGGCTCGATACCAAAAGCCGGCGCCATCCTGATTCTAATATTCGCATTCGCCAACGATATTGCGGTAACCGGATTGATATTGGTGGCCGCGGTCAGCGCCGGAATGGCGGTGACAATTTTCATCTTCGCGGCCGCCGGCATTGGCCTGCGCCGCGCCGCCCTAACCTTCCCCGAGGAAAACACGCCCCAGATGGCGTTGGTGACGACGCTGCTTGGAATTTTGAGCGGACTCTCGATCGTCATCGTCGCAATCGCTTTCAGTTCCCAATTTCTGATGGATCGTTACGGCTGATCGTTAGCGGCGGCGGTGGGCCGTGGTTGACAGATGCGTCGAGAAGATCGAATAAACCCTTAAAGGGAAAGGAGTTTCAGCGTGGTTGGTGCAACGGACCAGATCATCGAGCAAATCATCGAAAGCCTGACGTTCGATCAGGCCGGATTGATCCCGGCGGTCGCGCAACAGTTCGACAGCGGCGAGGTTCTGATGATGGCCTGGATGAACCGGGATGCGGTGGCGGCCACCTTGCGCGAAGGCCGCGCCGTCTATTGGTCGCGTTCCAGGGGCGCATTGTGGCGCAAGGGCGAAACTTCGGGCCAGACCCAGGAATTAAAAGAACTGCGCATGAAATAGCTAAAACTTATGCAAGTAAATTAACAACAATTAATAAAAATTATATTAAAGATATGGTAGATCATGTAAAGATTGGAGAAGAAATCTTAAAGAAAGATAATATTGATGATTTTGGAAAACTGCTTCATGCGGCCTGGGTAGAAAAAAAAAAATTAAGCAATTCTATTTCTAATGCGAGCATAGACAGCTTGTACGATTATGCTTTAAAAAAAGGAGCATTAGGTGGAAAACTTTTAGGAGCCGGAGGTGGAGGTTTCTTTTTATTTTATGTCAGAGAGGAAAATAAAAAAAACTTTATAAAAAGTAATATTAAAATGATAAATATTCCATTTAAATTTTCACAGATCGGTAGTGAAATATTATTTAAAGATTTAAAAAGATAAAATGAAATTAAACCATTCATTAATGAATAATAACTTTACTAACCAAGACTTAGTAAAAGTAAAAACATTACTTAAAAAAAAAAATATTATTTTGACTCAATCTACTCAAGTAGAAAATTTTGAAAAAAAATGGTCTAAATGGTTAGGTGTAAAATATTCAATATTTGTTAATTCTGGTTCATCAGCAAATTTTATAAGTATAAAAATTTTACAAATTTTAAATAAAAATTCTTCTAAAAACGAAATTATAGTACCAACACTTACATGGGTTTCAGA
>NZAK01000060.1 GCA_002687515.1 Rhodospirillaceae bacterium | reverse complement strand
AGGCAACCATCGTTTGAATATAATCGGGATTTCTCAGGCTCCTGATATTTTCTGCTTTGTATTACATGAACCGAGCAATTGTGTTCTATGCGGCGATGCAGATGAGAATAATTGATGACTGCACCACCCGTTTGATGTGATATAAGATCAGGAAATCAAAAGGAGAGTTCGATGACTGTTGAAACCATGGTCGACCCGGCGGCCTTGCGCGAGCAGGTCAAGGACAAGTACCGCGAGGTGGCGGCGGAACCGGACAAGGAATTCCATTTCCATACCGGCCGCCCGCTGACCCGGCGTCTCGGTTACGATCAGACGGTGGTCGATCAATTTCCCGACGCGGCGGTCGAATCCTTCGCCGGCGTCGGCAATCCGTTTTCCCTGGCTGAATTTTCGGCCGGCGAAAAGGTGGTCGACGCCGGATCGGGGGCCGGCTTCGATTCATTCATCGCCGCCGGCAAGGTTGGCGCCGCGGGCACCGTCGTCGGCATCGACATGACCGAGGAAATGCTGGCCAAATCGAGGGCCGCGGCAAACGCCATGAACGTCACCAACGTCGAGTTCCGCGAAGGTTTGCTGGAAGAAATTCCGGTCGATGACGGCTGGGCCGATGTGCTTATTTCCAACGGCGTGTTTAATTTATGCGCCGACAAGCAGCAGGTTTTTTCCGAGGTGTTCAGGGTCTTGCGCCCCGGCGGGCGGCTGCAATTCGCCGATATCGCCAACGGTGCGCCGGTGCCCGACGGCGCCCTCCAAGACATTGATCTTTGGACCGCCTGAATTGCCGGTGGCCTGCCGTGCGCGGGCTGGCAGAAGATGATGGAAGACTCAGGCTTTGAAAATGTTCAAATCGGGGCCAAGGTGGATACCTTCGGCGGCGCCGGCGGCGAGCCCAATGCCCGCAAGTTCGAGGTTTATGGTTATCCGTTCCTGGCCCATAAGCCTTGATCGATGACCTGATCCCGGCAGAAATTTACGAACGCTATCTGACACCACCGATCTATGCGCCTTGGGCCGAAGCGTTGGCGGCGCTGGCTGAACCCAAGCCCGGCGATCGGGTCTTGGATGTGGCATGCGGAACCGGGGCCGCTTTGCGTGCGGTGGCACCCGGCATCCATCCAAGCGGCGTGGCGGTGGGAATTGATACCGATACCGCCATGCTCGGCGTCGCCCGCGCCATCCGCTCCGATCTGGATTGGCGCGAAGGATCGGTGACGGATCTGCCGTTCGAGGATGAAGCGTTCTCCCTCATCCTTTGTCAGCACGGCGTTCCGTTCTTTCGCGACAAAGCCGCGGCGCTTTTCGAAATGCACCGGGTTTTGATGCCGGGCGGGCGCGCCGTCTTCGGCATTTGGGATTCCCTGGACACCTCGCCCGGCCACCATGCGGTGTTCACCGAACTGGGCGATCTGGTCGGCGCCGACAAGGCAAGGCCGGTGGCATGGTTGTTGTCCGACACTGGAGAAATCCACGAGCTTTTGCTGGGCGCCGGGTTTTCTGAGATTACAAACAGCACCGAAACCAAGATTTCCCATTTTGAATCTGCTCGGCGCTTCGTCGAACTCTTCATCGCCGGCGCTTCGACCCTGACCCGCGAAACCCTGGCGCAAATCGACGATAGCGTGCGTGAGAGTTTTATCGAGCGCGTTGCGGTCCGGCTATCGGATTACGACGGCAAAGACGGCCTCGCCATCCCCATGCGCTGCCACCTGATCCGGGCGGAACGGGCGTAGTATGCCCCGGCGGAATTACAATACCGCTCCCAGCCGGCCCTCGATTTCGGCGCCGTCGGCCTGGTAGCGGTAGGCGCGGAAGACGGAATTGATGTCACCGCCCTGCCAGGGGCCGCCGAACCAGGGCGAGACGTATTCCCAGACGATATCGCCCTCTGGATTAACCTCGAAGATGCGCCCTGGCAGGCCCTCGCAGATCAGCGTGTTGCCGGACCATAAACGCTGGGCGCCGGAGATATTGGGGCTGAAGAAGCTCGGCCAGGGCGAGCCGCGATAGACCCACACGTCTTCGCGCGATTCGGGGTTCATCTCCACCACCCGCGAATGATAGACGCCCAAGGGCACATGGATGCCGTTGGCGAACAACAGGATATTGCCGTTATCCAGCATTTCGCAATCATGCTGCTGGCCCCAACTGTCGTCGCGGTGAAGCCAGCGCACCTTGCCGGCTTTCTTGTCAACAATGGCGATGATCGAAAATTTGCGGAAACTGAGCATCAGGTCGCCGTTCGGCATTTCGGAAACGGCGTTGCAGTGGGCAAATTCCTTGCGCGTGCTCATCGGGTGCAGGGGCTCGGCGAGCAGGGTTTCGTCCTGAAAGGCGTGCCATTCCCAGACGGTTTCGCCCTTTGGGTTCACTTCGCGCAGATAATCGCCCCAGATGATGCCGCCTTCATCCTCGCTGCCCGGCGCCGCGCCCTGGACCTTGGCGGCGGCCTCGGCGGGCATTTCCTCCCAGCCGATATAGACCGTGTTGCCGTTGGCAAGGCGGCGGAAATCGTGATGCTGGTGGTCGTCCTCATATTCCCAGACAATGTTCCCGTCCCAATCATATTCGCGCAGCAACCCGCCCTTGCCGCCGCCCGGCGACGGACCGGTCGGCAATTCTCCCGACCACAACAGGTTGCCGCCCGGCAACATGTAAGCGTAGTTGCCGGGTATCGAGGGCGTCTGCCATGAATGGCGGACCTCGCCTTCCATGCCGATCAAGTGCACGTCCTTGCAGCGCAGCGGCGCGACGATGGTAAAGCCGGGCGTCGCCCGTTCGTGGTCATGGCTCCATAGGCCGGCTTGGCGACAACGCATGCAAAATACCTCCACTGCGGGGATGGTTATTCGGCTATTGATGTCGTGAACCGGCGTCTGATGCAAGACCGCGCGCGCAGGGGGCGCCTTCAGATCGAATAATCGGCGTCGTCGTAGCGCGTGCCTTCCAGCTCCAGCTCCGCCTCGCGCCAGGCATTGATGCCGCCGGCCATGCTGACCGTATCGGTAATGCCGACCTTGGCCAGCTGCTTCTGGGCGGCGGCCGAGCGCTTGCCGACCTGGCAGATAAGGACGATCTTACGCCCCATATCGGGGAACAAATCGGCTTCCAGGAAGGAAAGCGGCAGCAGGAACGCGCCGGGAATGTGTTCGTAGGCGTATTCGCTGACCTCGCGCACATCGACCAGCACAACCTCGCCGCCGGCGTGCCACCGATCGACCGATTGCACATCCGCCTCTGGTAATTGATCTGGCAGTTGGTCGCTCATGTAATTCCCCCAGGCGAAAACATGATTAAGTGTAGTTTAGGCTAAATCACAGCAATTGGAAATAATGCCGAGACCCAGGGCTATCTCGACCGGAGGGGGGCGATGGTTTACGCTAATGCCCAACCCGCGCCTTGAACGGGTGGACAGGAGCAACCCCCATGCAGATGCAGACCCTTGCCCATATCGCCGAGCGCTTGGACGGCGGCGAAACCTCAAGCCGCGCATTGACCGAGGATGCGCTGGCCCGCATCGAGGATCCGGACGGGGAGGGGCCCGCCGCCTTCGTCCGCGTGTTCCGCGATTCCGCCCTGGCCGCCGCCGATGCCAGCGATGGCCTGCGCGCGCAAGGCATCGTGCCTTCGCCGATGGCCGGCATTCCGTTTTCGATCAAGGATCTGTGCGATGTCGCCGGGCTGACCACCAACGCCGGTTCGGTGGTCATGCGCAACACGCCGCCGGCGATGCGCGACGCTCCCGTGGTCGCCCGCCTGCGCGCCGCCGGCGCGGTTATCATGGGCACCACCAACATGACCGAGTTCGCCGTCGGCGGGCTCGGCCTCAATCCCCATTACGGCAATTGCCGCAACCCTTATGACCGGGATACCGGACGCGTGCCGGGCGGTTCGTCCTCGGGCGCCGCGGTGTCGGTCAGCGATGGCATGGCCGCCGCCGGCCTGGGTACCGATACGGCGGGCTCGGTGCGTATTCCGGCCGCCTTTTGCGGCCTCGCCGGGTTTAAGCCGACCGTCGGGCGGGTGCCGACCGACGGCATATTTCCCCTCTCCACCACCCTGGATTCGGTCGGCCCGCTGGCGCCGAGCATCGCCTGCTGCGCCGTCGTCGATGCCATATTCGCCGGCGAAGACCCGGCGCCGAGGCCGCCGGTGCCGCTCGCCGGCCTCCGCTTCGGCGTCCCCGATACGCTGGTCACCGACGATCTGGAGCCGGAAGTCGCCGCCGCCTTCGAGAAATCCTTGAGCGCCCTGTCGGCGGCCGGGGTGCGCATCGAAGATGCCAGCGTTCCCGGCTTGGCCGATCTGGCCAGCGTCGGGCGGCTGCGCTTCCCGTCCCAGGTCGAAGGCTACGCCATCCACCGCGAACGGCTGGAACATGCCTACGATGCGATGGACCCCCGCATCGCCGAACGGCTGATGGGCGGCACCCAAATGAGCGGCGCCGATTATTACGACGTGCTGCGCTTCCGCGAAGACTTGATCGAGCGGTCGGCCAAGGTAACGCGCAATTACGACGCCATCGTCATGCCGACCCTGCCGGTCATCGCGCCGCCGATTAGCCAGTTCGAAGGCTCCGATGAAGCCTTGCGCGATCCCTTCATCATCGTCATCCGCAACGCCAGCATCGCCAACCTTTTGCAGCGCTGCGCCCTGACCATACCCTGCCACGAAGCGGGAAGCGCGCCGGTCGGCTTCATGCTGATGGGCGAAGCCATGCGCGATCACCGGCTGATGGGTATCGGCCAGTCGGTGGAAGCCCTGATCAGCCCGAATCTTCGATAGGGGCGGGTGATGCCGCAGAAAGTTGCCATCGCCGGCCTTGGCACCATCGGATTGCCGGTGGCGAAAGCGCTGCATGCCGGAATTGATGGGCTGCAACTGGCGGCGGTGGCCTCGGGCCGTGCCGAAGCGGCGAAAGCCAAACTGGCCGGGGCCGGTATCGATGTGCCGGTGCTCGGCGACGGCGAACTGGCGGCGGCGGCGGAAATCATCGTCGAATGCGCGCCGGCGGCGGTCTTCCGCGCGGTGGCGGAACCGGTTTTGCGTGCCGGGCGCGTGCTGGTCACGGTCTCGGGCGCGGCGTTGCTGGATGCGCCCGACCTGATCGATCTCGCCGAACAATCGGGTGGCAGGATCATCCTCGCCACCGGCGCGCTCCTCGGGCTCGATGCGGTGCGCGCCGCCGCCGAGGGCGACATCCGCGAGGTGCGCATGGTTTCGAAAAAACCACCGCGTTCGTTAAAGGGAGCGCCGTTCCTGTCTGAACATGATATAGACGTGATGGCGCTGACCGAGCCCACCCGCCTGTTCGAGGGCTCGGCCCGCGAAGCGGCGCGCGGCTTTCCCGCCAACCTCAACGTCGCCGCCGCCCTGTCGCTGGCCGGCACCGGGCCCGATGCGACGCGCATCGAGATCTGGGCCGACCCGGCGCTGACCCGCAACACCCACTCAATCCATGTCGATGCCGACACGGCGCAATTTTCGATGACCATCGAAAACGTACCCAGCGAGGAAAACCCCGGAACGGGGCGCATCACCCCGCTCAGCGTCATCGCATGCTTGCGCGGCCTCGCCGCCACGCTGAAGGTCGGGACTTAGGGCTTTAGCCTCAATCGAGCATTGCGAAAACCCGGGCGGGGGAGCCGTCCATGCCCTCGAGGGCGAGGGGGACGGCGACCAGGGTGAAGTCGGCATCGCCCAGTTCGCCGATACCGGTCAGCATCTGGATGATGATGATGCCGTTGCCGAGCAACCTGCGGTGATTGATGCCGGGGCCTTCCGGCGGCGGCCCCGGCGGGCGCCAGAAGGCGGCTTCGGGAAAGAAATCCAAGGCGACGGCGCTGACCCCGCGCTCGATCATCAATTCCGAGACCGAAGGGTCGAGGCCGATCATGTCGTCCCAGAAAGCCTGGCTGCCCCAGGCGCGGTCGGTCCAGCCGGTGTGCAGCACCGGGATCACGCCGGCATCGAAATCGACGCCGCTGGCCAGCACCATATCGGCGGTCACCATGGAGCGCGGCTCGGCTCCGGTCAGCGGGATGACCCGGCCTTTCTTGACGATGTTTTCGAGCGGCACCTCATCGATGCTCCAGCCTTCCTCGACGAAGTGCACCGGGGCGTCGATATGGGTGCCGTTGTGGCCGAGGATTTCCAGCCGGCTCAGCATCGAGAGGCCGGTTTCCGGGTCGTCCACGGTTTCCAGCCCGCGCCCCCGGATGGCTTCCAGTTGGGTTTCGCTAACCGCCGACAGGACGACGCAACGGGTCGGGTTCTCGTCATAAAGGTGCAGCTTCGGTATGCCGATCATGTGGCGGTTTATTTTCAGGCTTAGATCGATGATTTGCATGTGGATTCCTCCCGCTTATTTTCCCTCAGGTCTTCGCCAGCCACGCTTCGGCCACCGACCAAAGTTCATCGGTCAGGCCGGTATAGAAATGGTCGCCGCCGTCGATCAGGTTGAAGCTGACATTGCCGCTGTTCTCCGCGAATTCGGAAATTTTACCGGCGAGGCCGCCGAAGCCGAAGCGGTCGGCGAATTCAGGCCGGTTGCCTTCCAATCCGCCGATGGTGATCAGGATCGGGCCTGAAACATCGGGCAGGTGCCGCAATATATCGTAGCGTTCCTCGGGTCCGTATTTGTCTAAAAAGGTGCCTGCCGTCATCAGCGTCGGGGTCGGCACGGTGATCGTAAACAGCGCCTCCATGTCGCCGGCATCGGCCAGTTTCCGGACATATTCCACCTCGGCGCCGAAAATCCCGCCATCCGGGCGGGCCAGATAATCGCTGCCCGAAAAGCGCGGCGGCGACGATGCGATGACGCGCTTGACGCGGGCATCGTTTTCCATCGCCATGAAATAGATGGTCTTGACCGCGCCCAGGCTGTGGCCCCAGAGCCCGATGCGTTCACAGCCTTGAGATTCGGCGAAATCGATCCAGGTTTTCCAATCCTTACGGCAATCATCGACGCTTTCGAAAGCGCCGCCGAGGCGGCCATGGGGCGGCGCGTTGTAGGCGAGGTCGTGACCCCGGTTGTTGACGCGCAGCACCGCGACGCCGCGGGCCAGGAAGTTTTCCGCCATAACCTCGTGGAAATGAGCATCATAGAAACTGCCGCCGATGCCGTGATGCATGATCATGCAATCAATCGGCAGGTTGGACCGGGTGCCTTCTTCCGGCCGGCGGAAGCTGCCGTCCAGGGTGACGCCATCGCTGGTTTCGACGCTGACAAGATCAACGATCATTTCCTTTCTCTCCCCCTGAGTTGCCGTTGATAAAGGTCTCTGGATGCCGCACAATTGCATTCAAGCATGTTGGCGGGCGCCGCGACAACCGGATGCGGCCCGGGGTCCTGGCGATGGCAGACCGAGGAGGGCAAAATCATGGCGAAATTCGTTCTCATACACGGCGCCTGGGAAGCCGGCTGGGTCTGGGACTGGATGGCGCCGCGCCTGCGCGATGCCGGCCACGAGGTGCACACCCCGTCGCTGACCGGGCTCGGCGCCCGTTCGCACTTGTTGACCCCGGACGTCAATCTGGAAACCCATGTCTTGGACGTGCTCGGCGTCCTCGAATGGGGGCGGCTGGAAAACGTCACCCTGGTCGGCCATTCCTACGGCGGTGCGGTGGTGACCGGCGTTGCCGACCGGGCGCCGGAACGCATCGGCTCGCTCATTTATCTCGACGCCTTCGTGCCCAAGGACGGCCAATCACTCACCGACTTGCAGGCGCCCGAGCGCGCCAAGATGATGCGAAAATACGCCGAGGATAAGGGCGAAGGCTGGTACCTGCCGCCGTTCCCGGCCGATTTCTGGCACGTCACCAACCCCGAGGAAGCGGCCTTTCTGGAGGAGTTGAGCACGCCGCATCCGTACGCCACCATGTTGCAGAAACTGCAGCTCACCGGCGGCCTCGAAAAGATCGCAAAAAAAACCTACGTGCAGGCGACCGGCTACGAGCCCTCAGCGTTTCCGCGGTTTGTCGCCGAAGCGCGCGAAGCCGGCTGGCCGGTGGAAGAGCTCAATACCCACCACTTCACCATGCTCTCGATGCCCGCCGAAACCGCCGAAGTGCTGATCCGCCACGCGGCGTAATCGGGCGGGGCTTTAGAGTCTACCGTTTGTTAAGGCCTCCGCGACGGCCTCGCCCATGTCCTGCGTGCTTGCGGTTCCGCCGAGATCCCGGTCGATGCGCCGGTCACCAGCGCCCGCCGGGCGCCGCCCTCTGTCGCTTGCTCAGACATCATTCAGCCTTCGGCTCGCCAGCGATTGCCTCGGCGGCGAGCAGGCCCAAAATAAAGGCTTTGGACAGTCCGCCCATATAGGCGACGGTTGGTCCGCCCTCCAATCCGGCGATCGTGGTGCCGGCCGCATAAAGGCCGGGGATCGTTGATCCGTCGGCTCTGAGAACGCGGCAGGCGGCATCGATCGATATGCCGCCCATGGTGCCGGTGACGCCGCTGCACAAGGGTACCGCGTAAAATGGCGGCTCGGTAACCGGGTGGGCGGCGAAGCGATCAATACTGCGCGGCGGATCGAGGGCTTCGGGTGTTCCGGCGGCGAGGGCCTGGTTGTAGGCGGCGGCGGTTTGCACCAAACCGGCGGCGTCGATGCCGGCGATGTCGGCCAGCGCCGCCAGGTCATCGGCCTGGTGGAGGCTGCCGCCGCCGGAGATGATCAGCGGGTTGGCGCCGGTCGGCCCCTCTTTGGCGACGCCGTTCCAGATCGCATCGTCGAATATCAAACTGGCCGATTGCGGGTCATCCATCTGGGCCATCAGGTTGGACATGATGATGCCGCCCAGCCCCTCGTCGGCGAAGCGCCTGCCGTCGGCACCGACCACGATGGCGGCGTTGACTGTCTGGTCGATCATCGGAAACGGCCAAAGCTTGTCGTTGCTCAAGCCCTCGCGATGAACCGGGTGTCCGTAGAATTCCCCGAGCCCGGTTAGCTCGGCGCCCGCCGCTTCGGCCATGCGGATGCCGTCGCCCATGGCACTGGGCGACGAACGGCTGAGCAGGCGGTCGGCCGCCGGCGTGATATGGCGGCGGATCATCTCCTTGTTGGCGCCGAAGCCGCCGTCGGCGACGATCACCGCCTTGGCATTGATTTTTACCGGCGCGCCGTCCCGCAGCGCTTCGACGCCGAGGCAGGCGCCGTCCTCGATGATCAGGCTTTCGACCCTGGTTCCGCGTAGCAGTTGTCCGCCGCGGCGGATCAGGCTTTGCTCCAGTTTGCGCATCAGCGCGTCGGCGCCCCTTCCTTCCCAGTCGAGCCCCGCCCGGAACCGCCTCGGCGGCGCCAGGATCAGGCTCCTGATACCGTCGCCCATGACCATCTCGACGAAGCGGGCGCCCTCGGCAATCAGCCAATCGACGGCGCGCCGGGAATTGGCGGCCATGGCGCGGACCAGATCGGGCCGCGCGCGGCCTTCCGTCGCCGCCTCGATGATCGCCGTCAGTTCCGCCTCGGGCAGTTTCATATTGGCGAACAGGATGTGGCAGACGCCGGTGGTAATGCGCGAGTTGCAGATATAGCGCTCTTCGGTCTGCTGTTCGAGCACGCCCGCGCGAAGGCCCAGTTGCGCCGCCCGGTTGGCGGCCACCAGCCCGGTGAAACCGCCGCCGATGGTGATAACGTCAAAATCCATCATTCTTGCTCCTCGTTGTCAGCCCGGCCACCGGCTATATCGCCGGCTTCGGCGAGCGTCTCGATTTCGCCGGCCGCGAAGCCGAGTTCGGCCAGCACCTCGGTTGTGTGCTCGCCGAGCAGCGGTGCCCGGCGGCGGATGGTGGCCGGCGTTTCGGAATATTTGACCGGATGGCCAATGGCCCGCATCGATGCGCCCGAGGCCGATCCCACCTCCTGGATCATACCCCGGGCCAGCGCCTGGGGATCGGCGTTCATTTGGGCGATATCGAGGACCGGCCCGGCGGGCACGCCCGCCGCCTCCAGGCGTTCGAGCAATTCCTCGTTGCTCAACTTGGCGAAATACCCATTCAGCGTTTCAACCAGTTCGTCCAGATGATCGACGCGCTGCGGGGGCTCGGCGAAGCGCGGATCGTCGGCCAGCTCGGGCGCCTCGAGGCATTCGGTCAGCTTCAGCCAATTGCTCTGATTGCCGGCGCCGACGATGAGCCAGCCGTCGGACGATTCGAACGCCTGATAGGGGGCCATCACCGGATGCGCCGAGCCCATGGCGCCCGGCACCTGGCCGGAACCGAGATGGATGGCGCTCTGCAGAAAGGTGTGCATGATCCCGGCTTCGAACAAGGATGTATCGACCAACTGCCCCTGGCCGGTGGCCGTCCGGCGGTGGATGGCGCCGGTGATGCCCAAGGCCGCCAAGGTGCCGGCGGTGATGTCGGTCACCGGCACGCCGACCTTGACCGGCGGCCGGCCCGGCCCCTCGCCGGTGACGCTCATCAGGCCGCTCATGCCTTGCGCCACCAGATCGAAGCCGCCCTTGGCGGCGTATGGTCCGGTTTGGCCGAAGCCGGATATGGAGCAATAGATCAGGCGCGGGCAATCCTCCCTGACCTGGTCATACCCGATGCCGTAATGGGCCATCGCCCCGGTGCGGTAATTCTCGACAAAAACGTCGACTTCACCGAGCAGCCGTTTCAGCACCCGCCGCCCGCCTTCGCTTTTCATGTTCAGGGCGATGCCGCGCTTGTTGCGGTTGAGCATCGCGAAATAGGCGGACTCTCCGTCGATCAGGGGCCGGTTGCGGCGCACCGTATCGCCTTCCGGCAGGCGCTCGACCTTGATCACCTCGGCGCCCATATCGGCGAGCAGCATGGAGCAGGTGGGCGCCGCCACCACATGGCCCATCTCCAATACCGTTATGCCGGAAAGCAGGCCTTCCGTTTCATCCGCCATGGCAATTTTTCTTTATCCCCCCGAACCCCGGATCACAATCGAACCGGCACGATCCTAGCGCAAAATCGCCGCCGGGTGAAAGGTCCGGTTATTTGGCGCAAGCGGTGATGTTGGGATAGAATATCCGGAACCGTCCGTTATCAGGAGAGGGGCAAGCCGATGCAGGGCAAAATCGCCATCGAGGAACATTTCACGCTCGAGGAATCCTTGAACGAAAATGTCCAGTTCGTCGGCCAGTCGGTCAATTGGTCCGACGTGCAACGCCGGCTGCTGGATATCGGCGATTTGCGCCTCGCCGAGATGGACCGCCACGGCATCGAGCTGGCCATCCTGTCCTTCATGCCGGGGGTGCAGGAGATGCTCGACGCGCAAGAGGCGGCGACGGCGGCGCGCCAGGCCAATGACGCCCTGGCCGAGGGAATCTCCAGGCACCCGGACCGCTTCGCCGGCTTCGCCACCCTGCCGATGCAGGATGCGGAGGCGGCGATCATCGAACTCAGCCGCTGCGTCAAGGAACTGGGCTTCAAGGGAGCCATTGTCAACGGCTACACGCAAAGACAGGTGGCCGATTTCGCGATCTATTACGATGTGCCCGAATACCGCCCGTTCTGGGCCGCCATGCAGGGACTGGATGTGCCCCTTTACCTGCATCCGAGAACCGCCATCCAGGCCCGGGCGCAGGCTTATGAGGGCCATCCCTGGCTGATCAGCGCCGCCTGGGGCTTCGCCGTCGAGACCTCGGTCCATGCCCTGCGCCTGATCGGCTCGGGGTTGTTCGATGAATTCCCCGGCCAGCAGGTCATCCTCGGCCATCTCGGCGAGCGCATTCCCTATGACATGTGGCGCCTCGATCACCGCCTCGGGAAATCACCGCGCGGCTATCCGCTAGAGAAGCCGATGAGCGAATATCTGCGCGCCAACTTTCACTTAACGACCAGCGGTAATTTCAGCGATAACGCCTTGCGTTGCGCGATCGGCGAAATGGGCGCCGAACGTATCATGTTCTCGGTCGATTACCCGCTCGAGGATACGGTCGACGCGGCCTCCTGGTTCGACGGCACCGAGATGGCGGAGGAGGACCGCATCCGTATCGGGCGCGCCAACGCCATCCAACTGTTCAAGCTCGACCTGAATTAATTTTTTTCCGCCGCCGCCCGATGACATTTAAGGGGGAGACTATTCCGCGTCGAACGGATCGCGGGTTACGCGCTCTCCTTTTTTGTAGGTGAACACGATCACGGCGACCGCGAAGGCGGACAGGCCCAACAGGATGAATAGGAACAGGTTGAACGACCTCGCGTGCAGGCTCAGGGAGCCAAGCGTGTAAAACACCGCCAAAACAACAATCCACAGCGCCCAATAAAGGGGTTTGCCCAAAAAAACCCTGGCCAGAATATTTCTCATGGCGCCGCCTTGCCGGCCGCTAACTTCCGGCGCCGGCCGGCCTGGCGTTTCGATATATAAATCAGAACCAGCACGATGGCGCCGGCGCCGTTGAAAACAAACGCGGAAATGCCGATTGGATGAAGCAGCGGCGGGAACATAACGGCGATCGCCGCCGTTCCGATGGCCAGGCGAAGGGGCATCTTCAACGGGCCCTTGTACCAGCCCTCGAGGGCTAGCGACAGCGCCCAAACTCCAACCAGGGCGGCAATCGCCGAATAAACGGTCAGCCACACCGGGCCCTCGAACAACAGGCTCGGGTTATAGACGAAAATAAACGGCACCAGGTATTTGGCTACCCCGACGCGGGCCGATTCCAGCGCCGTCGCCATCGGCGGCGAGCCGGCGATGGCGGCGGCACCGAAGGCGGCAAGCGCCACCGGTGGGGTGATCGACGAAACGACCCCGTAATAAAAAGCGAACATATGGGCGGCGACCTTGGTCACGCCGATATCGACCAGCGCCGGAACGATCAACGCGGCGACCGTGATATAGACGGCGGTCGTCGTCATTCCCATGCCGAGGATGATGCCGGCGATCGCCGTCAGGATGAGCAGGATCATCAGGCTGCCGCCGGCCAGGGAGATCACCGAATGGGTGAATTTCAGGCCAAATCCGGAGACGAATATGGAACCGATGATAATCCCGGCGCAGGCACAGGCGATGGTTACCGGAACCGTGCTGCGCACCCCGGCTTCGAGGGCGGCGAACAGATCGACGGCGCTCATGCGCGTGCTTTTGTTGACGAAGGTCAGAAGGGTGAGGGTGATGATCGCCCAAAAGGCGGCCATCATCGGGGTAAATCCAATGGCCAGGAAAACGATCAGGACGATGAGCGACAACAACAGGTGCCAGCCCCTGCCCAACACTTCGAGAATTTGCGGAAGGCGGTCTTTTTCGATCCGCTCGATGCCGTACTTTTCGGCTTCCAGGTGGACCATGAAATAGACGGTGGCGAAATAAAGGGCGGCCGGGATAATGGCGGCGACGATCACCCATAAATAACTGACCTGAAGGAACTCCGCCATGATAAAGGCCGCCGCTCCCATGATCGGCGGCGTGATCTGGCCGCCGGACGAGGCGCAGGCCTCGACCGCGGCGGCAAACTTGGCGCGGTAACCCAGGTTCTTCATCATCGGGATGGTGAACGATCCGGTGGTGACCACATTGGCCACCGCCGAACCGGAGATGGTCCCCATAAAGGCGCTTGCCACGACGGCGGCCTTGGCCGGTCCGCCGGTCCGGTGCCCGGTCAGCGCCACCGCGAAGTCGATAAAGAAGCGGCCGGCGCCGGAGCGCAGCAGAATGGCGCCGAACAGAATGAACAGCAGGATGTAGGTAGAAACGACGAAAATCGGGACACCGTAGATGCCTTCGGTTTGCAGGAACAGGACGTCGATATAACGGTCAAAGGCGGTCGGCGGCCCGTACAGAATACCGAAGAAGTAGTTGGCGTAGAGGCTGTGGGCGATGAAAAACAAACCCAAAGCGACCATCGTCCAGCCGACCGCCCGCCGGGTGGCTTCGAGAACCAGAACGATCATCATCGCGCCGACCCCGATATCCCAGTCGCTGAGGTCGCCGACGCGCCCTTGAAACTCGTCGATATCGTAAAGGGTATAGCTCTGGATGAATAAACTGACCGCGATCAACGCCATGTCGACGGCGAAGCCGATCATCCGCTTGCCGTTTCCGGAACCGCCCGGCTGGAGAAGAGGGTCGTGCCAGGTCGCGCGGAACAGCGGATTTAAGAGGATCGCAATGACGAACATGACGGCGAGATGGGTGCCCCGGAAAGCGCGCGCCTGGGGGGCGCCGAACGCCGCGGCGAACAAATGGTACAAGGCGAGGGCGATGCTCAGGATGGTGATCGACAGGGCAATCGCGGTCACCAGATTCCAGCGCCGGTCGCGCAGGATGGCCTCGAGAACGGAATGCTCCCGGATTTCCTTGTACTGCAGTTGCTGCGGCTTATCGGTCATGGATAAACGCGACTAGTCCTGAACGATACCTTAAACGATACCTTGGGCAGGCAAGAAGCAGAGAAAAAAGAAGCGCCCCGAGGGGGGCGCTTCCTGATTTCGTCGGGTTCGGTTATTTGACGCCCTTTTCGTCGTAATAGCGTTTGGCGCCCGGGTGAACCGGGATCGCCGCGCCGCTCAGGGCGGTCGACAGTTTAACCTTCTTCCAGACGCCCTTGACCTTGACGAACTGGGCATGATTGTCCCACAGGGCCTTGGTCATCTGATAGACGATCTCGTTGGGAACGTCCTTGCTGATGACCAGCGTCGTCACCGCGCCGATGGTCGGCACCTCGGCTTTCATCCCGTCATAGGCGCTGGTCGGAATGGTTGCCCGGATGTAGCCCTTGTTCTTGCTCAGAAAGCGGTTGAGGACATTCTTCTCGATTCCGAGAAAGCGGATTCCCGGCTTGAAGTTGAGTTGCTTGAAAGAAGCCTGGGGAACGCTTGTCATGGCGAGGAAGGCATCGATGTGGCCGTCCTTCATCAAGGCCACCGAGTCGGAGAACGACACGTGATTGATGTTGCCGCCGGCCTTCTTAATCGAACCGTAGGTGATCCCGTATTCACCGAGCAGAAGCTCGGTCGCGGCATTGCCCGAGAAGTGCTTGAGACCCGGGCTGATGCGCTTATTCTTGAGATCGCTGTAGGTCCTGATTTTCGAATCGCGACGTACCGCGGTCTGGTAGCCGGCCGGATAAAGCGATGCAAAATGCCGGGCGTTGGTTTGTTTCGACTTGAATTTGCCGGTTCCTTGCGAACCTTCGTAAGCCGTGTGGGCGTAGGTCCAGCCGATTTCAGCGGCCTTCTTGTTGATGTTGCGGACGTTGCCGACACCGCCGCCGGGGGCGTTGGACGTTGCAATACCCTTAACCTGCTTACCCAATACTTCGGCGATTTTAGCGCCCAGCGGATACCAGCTGCCGCCCGAGGGACCGGAAACGATACGGATGAATTCCTCGGCGCTCACCACCGTCGTGGCAAGAGCGAAGGGGAGAAACGCAATCAGAGATAAAATAATCTTTCGCATAATGGAACCTCCAAGGTTTTTGGTCCGCCTTCGTGTATGAAAAACCCCTAATTGGCCGCGGGCGGAACCAGCAAAAAATATAGACCCATATTTCCCAATTAACCACATGTTTCACGGTTATCATATCCAGATTGCCCGCCCGGCGGGAACCTATTGGCAAATCTGAAATCCTTTACCGGCGGCGCGCCAACGCCATCTTCGGGGCAAGGCGGATCCCGTTGGCTTCCGAATTGCGCCGTCATCTTGACCGCCACTCGGCCGGAACCGGCGCTCGAAGAGGCTTCTTAACAATCGTCGAATTTATTGTGATTTTTCTATATTACCTTCACCAAACCCTGAATCACGCTGCGACAGGACCGGGTCCTGGATCGGCCATTTGATACCGAATTCAGGATCGTTCCAAAGAATGGTGAATTGCGGCGCCTGTCGGTAATAGCTGGTTTGCTTGTAGTGGAAGACGGCGCGGTCGCTGAGAACCAAATGACCGTTGCCAAACCTTGGCGGTATCAGAACCTGAAGACGGTTCTGTTCGGACAGAACATGGGCCTGCCATCGCCGGTATTGGGGCGAGGCGTGGTCATTGTTAACGACCACCAGATAAAATTCCCCGACCAGGCAACTCACAAGCTTCCAGGTGATCTCGTCACCATGGCATCCGCGCAGCACGTTCTTGCTCGAAACCGATATATCGTCCTGCACGAAATTTTGCGTGATTCCGGCGCCTTTATAGAGCTCTTCGTTATACAGTTCCACAAACTCACCCCGGTGGTCTTCGAACAGCGTCGGCGGTTCGATCAGCAACACACCATCCAGTTCCGTCTTTTCGACTTTCATGTTTTCCTGCAACGGTTTCGGCCCTTGATCAGGCCATCGAGCCGATGAATTGAGATACCGTCTCGACGCTTTGGTCAAAGCCGACGCCATAATATTGCCGCAAGCGTTCGCGCCCGCCATAGACATAGCAATAGCCCCTGTCGACCGGCAGGCCGATGCGCTTCACCGGGACCAGCCTGCCGATATCCTGCAACGCCTCGCAGATGGCGCTGCCGAGGCCGCCGGCAAGAAAATGCTCTTCCATGGTGATCAGGAATTCGGACCTGTCGGCAAGCTTTTCAAAATTCCCGATATTGACCGGCAGGGTATAAAGATCGACGACACCTACATCATGTCCCGCTTCGGCCAGGCTGTTGCTCACTTCCAAAGCGACGTGGGTCATGATGCCAGTGGCAATGATGTAACCGTCCCGGCCATCTTTAAGGATGCACATGCCATCGTCGAAGGCGCTTTCCTCGGTATACAGATCGGCGGAAAGTTTACGGTCCAGGCGGACGTAATTGGTGGTCTCCTTGGTCAGCGATGCCTCGGCGATCTTCCGGGCCATCACCGCATCGGTGATGCTGTTGATCTCGACATGCGGGAAGGCCCTTAGAACAGCCAGATCTTCCAGTAAATGATGGGTCGGGCCGGAGTCCTCGTAGCCAAATCCGGCGCCGACGCCGACGATTGTGATCGGAACATTCATCATCCCGCTCTGCACCCGAATTTGCTCCAGGCAACGAAGGGTGATGAACGGCGCGATGGCGTAGGCGAAGACGCGCATACCGGACATGGCGAGGCCCGACGCCAGCAGAATGGCATTCTGTTCGGCAATGCCGGCGTTGACGAATTGGTTCGGATAGTCGCGGCGGATCGCGTCCATCGACGGCGCCCCCATATCGGCGGAAACGATGACGATGTCCTTGTCGTCGCGCATCAGCTCATGAAGGCGCGTGAAAAAGGCGTCACGTTGCGTCGTCTCATTCATTTTCAAAACTTTCCTTCAACTCGGCGCGCGCCAACGTGGCATAGTCACCGGTCGGGGCGAGACCATGCCAATATGGCTGATTGGAAAGAGATGGAATGCCTTGGCCTTTCACGGTATCGGCAATGATCAACAGCGGCTTCGAGCCGTGACGGCCGCGGAAATGACTGAAGGTCTCATCGATCTGCGCCATGTCGTGCCCATCGATCCGCCGCACATCGAAGCCGAAGGACGACCACTTCTCCTCCAGCGGTTCCAAGGCAATCAGGTTCTCGGTGAAATCCGTGGCGCACATGTAGTTTCGGTCAACGATGGTAATCAGGTTGTTCAGCCGTTGATGGGCGACGAACGCGGCGGTTTCCCAGATCGAACCCTCATAGCATTCGCCGTCGCCAAGCATGGCCACGGTAATCCGGTTTTCGAGTCTCATGCGCGCGCCCAGGGCCAATCCGGCGGCGACACCGTATCCAAGCCCCAGAGAACCGGCGGTGATTTCAACGCCGGGCACGCTGTGCTGAAGGTGCACGCCAAAAATTCCGTCCTCCTGGGCGAACTTTTCGAGCTCCGCCATCGGATAAAAGCCGAGATCCGCCAGAATCGTATAGAGAGCCGGGCTGGCCTGTCCCTTGCTGAGGATGAAATAGTCGCGCTCGTCCCAATCCGGATTTTCGGGGTCAATGCGCATTACGCCGCCGAAGTACAGGGACACCAGCATATCGATGCACGAAAATGAAGATGTCAAATGGCCGGTTTTGGCCTTGATACATGTCTCGAGAACGCGTTCCCTAATGTCCTGGGCTTTGTCGGTGAGTTTTTTTAGCCGCTCATCTTGATTGGTGTTTCTCGGCCAATTTTGCTTATACATTACTTGCCCCCTAGCGAAAAATTCCAGATGTTAATCGTTTTATTAAGTTTATTTGCCACTCAGACCTCAAATCGCTGGAATTCTCGTTTAATCTATCGAATTACTACCATCAAATGTTTAATAATTTTTGCCACTTTCCGCTCCGGGTCGATGAAAAAATGCGGATGGCCTCGATCCGCCGATAACAATATATTGGGAATCGAAGACCCTGCCAAAATAAGACGGATGAAATCATGCTGACACCCCTCCTTTTCGAGCCGATCACGATCGGCGGAATCGAAGTCCCCAACCGGATCACCATGCCGCCGATGCACGCCAACCTGGGCAACAAGGAAGAGGGCATCACCGAGAAAGGCTACGATTTCTTTGTCGCCCGGGCGCGCGGCGGATTTGGCCTGATGGGCGTTGGCATCATCGATTCCTATTACGTCGAGGGCGCCAGCGGCCCGCTCGAATATTTTCTCGATAACGACCGGCATGTGAAAAACTATGCCCGCTTGGTCAAGGGGATCCAGAAATATGGCGGCGTGCCCTATGCCCAGATCGGGGTCAGGCGCCTGTTCCCGGTCAAGACGCTGCACCGCGACGATCGTCCGACCGTCGCCGATCTTAGCGTCGAGAACATCGAGGAAATGATCCAAGCGGTCGTTGACACCGCGGTTCGCGCCGCCGCCGCCGGATTTCCGGCGGTCGACATCCTCGGCATCGGCGGCAGCGGGCACAGCATCTTCACCTCGCAAGTGTTCAACAACCGGACCGACGAATGGGGCGGCAGCGCCGAGAACAGGATCCGCTTCGCGGTCGAGACCGTGCGCGGCATCAAAAAGGCGCTGGGCGAGGATTTCCCGGTCTTCTACCGTCTCCACGGAAGCGAATTCATCAACGGCGGCTACGGCATCGAAGGCGCCCAGTTCAACGCGCAGCGGCTAGAGGAGGCCGGCGTCTGTTACTTCAACGTCTCGGGCGGCGGCCACGGCGCGGCGGTTCCGCAGCTAACCCCCAACGTGCCGCGCGCCAGCTACGCCTATCTCGCCCGCGAGATCAAGAAGGTGGTGCATTGCCCGGTGGCCGCCGCCAATCGCAACAACCGCCCGGAAGAGGCCGAGGCGGTGCTGCGCGACGGCTGGGCCGACCTGGTCAGCCTGGCGCGCCAGTCGCTGGCCGACGCCGATTGGCCGATCAAGGTGCGCGAAGCCCGCTTCGAGGACATCCGTTATTGCGTCGCCTGCAACGAATGCCTCGACATAACGGTGATCGAGGAAAAGCCGATCGTCTGCCTGGTCAACCCGCGCCAGAGCACGACTTCCGAGGTGGACGAGATTCCAGCCGCCGAAAAGAGCAAGCGGGTCGCCGTCGTCGGCGGCGGCGTCGCCGGCCTGCAATTCGCCCTGACTTGCGCCGAGCGCGGCCATCGGGTGACGCTGTTCGAGAAAAAGCCGTTCCTGGGCGGCATGTGGCAGCTCGCCTCGGTGCCGCCAGGCCGCGAGGAACTATTCAGCTTCCTTGAGTGGCTGGTCCGCCAGGCCAAGAAGGCGGGCGTCGAATTTCGCCTGAAAACCGAGGCGACCCACGAGTTGCTGGCCGAACTGGAGGCCGACGTCGTCGCCGTCAGCACCGGCAGCGAGCCGGATATTCCCGACATTCCCGGCGGCGATGCCGCCAATGTGATGCCGGCCACCGAAGCCCTCGAAGGCCACGCCGAGATCGGCCAACGGGTGGTCATCGTCGGCGGCGGCGGCATCGGTGCGGAGGTGGCGCCGTACCTGGCGCGGCGCCAGGCCCTGAGCCCCGATATCGCCGCCTTCCTGGCCGAATACAGTGCCATCAACGAGGACGACAAGTGGATCTTCGCAAAAAAGGGCCACGAGGTTACCCTGACCACCCGGCAAAACCGCATCGGCGGCACCGTCGGCTCCTTCACCCGCTGGGTTCTGAACAAGGAGATAGAGCATTCCGGCGTCAAGGTGATGATGGGCACGACGGTCCAAGAGATCACCCCCGACGGCGTCGTCGTCGAGCATGACGGCAAGACCGAGTTGCTGCCCGCCGACACGGTGCTGCTGGCCGGCGGCCTGAAGCCGGACCGGCGCCTCTTTGATGCGATCAAGGGCAGCAACGTGGCACCCGAGATCTACGCCATCGGCGACAGCGACGCGCCCACCCACGCCGCCCGCGGCGTCCGCGAGGCGCACAAGATCGCCCTGGAAATTTGAACGGCCGCGATCGGGAAACTAGGACAGCATTTCTTCCAAGGCCTTCTTGTCGACCTTGTTGCCGCCCGGCGTAACCGGCAATTCGTCGATCAGCTCCAGGCGCTCGGGAATTTTGAAGGTGGCAACCCCGCGCGCCTTCATGAAGCGGGCCACCTCGGCGAGGGTCAGATCCTGTTCGCCGGCGGGAACCACGAAGACACAGGCGCGCTCTCCCATCTCGGCGTCCGGCATGCTTACCGCAACCGCCTCCTTGATCGCCGGATGGTGGGCGAGGACCGCCTCGATCTCCTTGGCCGAAATATTCTGGCCGCCGCGGATAATGATGTCCTTGGAGCGTCCCTCGAGGATGACATAACCGTCGGCGTCCAGGCGCCCCAAGTCGCCGGTATGGAAAAACCCGTCCCGCCATGCCGCCGCCGTCGCGTCCTCGTCGCCGATATAGTCGCCGTTGCAATGGGGGCCACGCGCGCAGACCTCGCCGATCTCGCCGGCCGGCACAGATTTGGCATGCTCATCCAGGATACGAACCTCGGTACCGTCAAGCGGTTTTCCCTGGGTCCTGAGGCGGGTCTCTTGGCTGTCGTCCGCGGCGTGGCTGGCGACTGCGCCGCAATCCATCAGGCCGTAGGCCTGGACGATCTTGGCGCCGAAGCTCGCCTCGACCCGCCGGCCGATTTCGTAAGGCAGGACGCTGCCGCCGCACGAAACGTAACGCAGACTGGCGAAGACCTCTGCCGCGAAGCCCGGATGCCCCAGGATGCGGTGCAACATGGTCGGCACCAGGATCACGACGCTTGGTTTTTCGGTCTCCACCAGCCGGCAGGCCGCCTCCGGCGAGAAGGTCTCGAGCAGGATCTGCCGGGCACCGACCTGGGGCGCCGTGTGGTAGAACATGTCGCCTGGGCCGGTGTACAGCGGCAGGAACAATGCGACCGCGTCGCCGGACGTCAATCCGAGGCGCTTGATATAGACCCGCCCGGATGCAAGCCGGGGCCACACCGAATATTCGATGCTTTTGGGCGCGCCTGTGGTACCGCTCGAGGTGACGATCGACGTGAGTTCCCCGGGCGCGAAGCGGCGCTCCGCGAGGCGGCTTTCCACGGCTGCGGCCGAGGGCGCCGGGCCGGGCGGCGGGTTTTCGATCAAGCCCGGAATGGAGGGCATTTCCGGCTCCCCGGGGCCTTCCATGACGAAGATTTTCCGCAGACCCGCATGCTCCGCCCGAAGATCCCGATAGAGGCCCGGGAGATCGAACTTTTCGCTGGCCCCGCCGACCACCGCGCCGACCGGCCGAGTGGTTCGGATGATGTGCTCGATTTCGCGGCGGCGGAACCCGTAATGCAAGAAGACCGGGATAACTCCCGCCCTTTCGCAGGCGAGGCGGAACAGCATCAGCCACGCCGAGTTGCCTGCCTGGACCAAGACGACATCGTCCTTGGCAAAGCCCTGATCGATCAGGGCGCCCGAGAGCCGGTCGATGCGATCCCAAGCCTCGGCCCAGTTCAGCCGCATCGAGCCGTCCGCCAGCGCCTCGGCGCCCGGGCGGTGACGCGCATTTCTTTCCCAGTAGTCGACGGTCAGCTCGGCGCCCCAATAGCCGTCGTCGATGAACTGCCTGATCATCTTTGGCTTGTAGCGGCTTATGGAAACCATGGTTTTGTGTCGTTCCCGATGCTATGGCCGATCATCGCCGGGACGCTATCGGCGGCCGGTGAGGCGTTGCAAAGATTGCCGCGGGCTTACATTGTCCCGTTTGATTTCCCTGCGCGTTCCAGAGCTGGCTTATTTCAGCAATTCTAGTTGAAAATACGGGGCCGGCAATCAGGGAAGCCGGCACGGGCAGAATGTCGCCTTGAACATGGAGTCATTCCGCTGGGGCGTACTAGCCGCCTAACCGATGATTCCCCGAACCGTATTTTCAATACCAGCGGCATCGAGCTTGTAATGAGCATACAAATGCGTGGGCGGCGCGATAAGGCTGAATTCGTCGCGAATACCGTGTCTTACAAGTTTTACTCCCATACCATTATCACAGAGCACTTCGGCGACGGCCGCGCCAAGTCCGCCGATGACGTTGTGCTCCTCCACGGTCATCAGGAGCCGCGCGCGCCCGGCTGCTTCAAGTATGGCATCGCGGTCAATCGGCTTGACGGTTGGCATGTCGATTACGCCAATCGATCGTCCCTCGCCGTTCAGCTTATTCGCCGCTTCAATGGCCGGGTGAAGCGGCAATCCGCAGGCGATAATCGCAAGCTCCTCCCCGGAACAATGCGCGATAGCCTTACCAAACACGAAAGCCGTATCTTCCGCATAGACGATTGGCTCCCGCCCCCGCCCGATACGGAAATAAATCGGTTTGTCATGGTCAACCGACGCAGCGATCGCCGCCGCGAGCTGGGGGCCATCGGCAGGCGACACGACCGTCAGATCGGCGATCGAACGCATGCTTGCGATATCTTCCGTCGCATGGTGGGAGGTGCCGTAAAAGCCAAGCGAAATGCCGGTATGATGCCCGATCAGCCGGACCGGCTGGGCACAGTAGGCGACATCCATCCGTATCTGTTCGCAGCACAGAAGCCCCAGAAACGACGCAAACGTCGCCACGAAGGGCACCAGACCGGTGGTCGCCAGCCCGGCCGCCGCGGTCACCATGTTCTGTTCTGAAATGCCAAATTGTATGTAGCGGTCCGGAAAATGGGCGGCAAACCTGGCAAGGCCGTTGGAATGTTGGAGATCGGCGGAGCCCGCGACAACCGGATGCCCCGCCTCGACCAACTCGATCAAGGCGTCGGAAAGAAAATTCAAGCCAGGCGTATTTGCGTTGAGATCGCGATACTGCCACGACTCCCGAGATAGAAACTTGGTCATCGGCTATATCTCTCTGCTCATGATTTCCTGAACGGCCCGCTCGGCGTCGGCCGGCGCAAGATAACCGAGATGCCAGCCAGGGTCGGTTTCCATGAATGAAACACCCTTACCCTTGACCGTTTTCGCAATCACGCAAACCGGTGCGCGCCGGCTGCCGTCAGCCTTGATTTTTCTCAGAACGGTGGTCAGGTCGTTGAGGTTGTGCCCGTCAACGACATGGATCTCCCATCCAAAGGATCGCCACTTTTCGTCCAGAGGCTCGACGCCCATGACGTCGTCCACGGCGCCATCAAGCTGAAAACCGTTTCGATCGACAATCGCCACCAGGCGCGAGGTTTCGTGGTGCGCCGCGGCAATCGCGGCCTCCCAAACCTGACCTTCCTGCATTTCGCCATCGCCCAACATGACAAACACGTGAAAATCCTTGCCCTGCATTCGTCCGCCCATGGCCATCCCGAAACCCGCGGAAAGCGCGTGACCGATCGATCCCGAAGAAAAATCCACACCGGGCACTTTGCGCATGTCGGGGTGGTCGCCCAGCGGATTTCCAAGCCTGGTATACCCATCCAGAATTTCCCTCGAAATGTAGCCGTATTCAGCCAGGATCGGGAAAAGACCGACGGCGGCATGCCCCTTTCCCATCAGGAAGCGGTCCCGGTCGGGCCAATCGGGCTCATCATGCCGGATGGACATGACATCGTAATATAGTGAAGCAAGAATCTCGGCCGCCGAGAAAACAGAGCTGTAATGGCCAACCTTGGCGATTTCGATCAGCCGAATTGTCTCAAGACGTATGAAACGCGCCTTCTCCCTCAGAAACGCCACTTGCTCGGCACTCGGCGCAAAATTTGACAATGAACGGTTTCCCAACTCTCTTCGTCCAACTAATTCGGATCTGAAAACCGGTTCAGGTTTCCGTACGCCCGATCCGTCGCCCGTCTATCGGCCCTCGATGGGCCCTTGATCGGATCGTGATCTACGAATATGGGCCGATCCGGGGCAGGGCGTAAACCGACTTCCAGCCGTCGCTGCCGGGCTCCTTCAAATAGGGCTCCATCTCGGCGTTGCTCCGGAAGGTGGTGGCGGCGGGTTCGGGCACGGTGCCGGCCGGCCAGGTGGCCAGGATGTCTTCGCACAGCATGTCCAGGTATTCGCAAATGGCGGCCACCGCGCGCAAGGTCTTGCCGGCCCTGGCCAGGCTCGCCCGGCCGACCACCGCCTCGGGCGTCGCCACCAGTTCCAGCGGGATGTGGCCGGCCGCCGCCTTGTAGGTGTTGGGGCGCAACAGATCCTCGACCGACTTGTCGAAATGGCCGTCGGGAAGGTAGTCGTAATCCTCCATCGGAGCGCTGTCCTCGGCATTCTTCATCTCGACCATCTCGGGGAACAACTCGAGCCCGAGCGAGGTCTCGGCCTCGTCGGCGTGGATGAAGCGGTCCTGGAGCTTGCCGCCATATTCCTCGGTGTCGAAGAACTCGCGGACCGCCCGATGCCATTCCAGCGCCAGGTAGAAGCCGGGCAGCTGGTAGGTGTTGAGGAAGCGCCGCAGCGCCTTCTCGATCTCGTTCTGCTGGGCATGGTTGTTGATCCAGATCTGCTTGCGGAAGCCGTCGTTCCAGAGGCCGTACATGACGTTCATAATGGTCTGCTCGAAGGCATCATCGCTGACCATGACGCTGCCGTACATGCCTTGGTGCCACGGCGGATGCACGCCGTAATTGATCGGAAATGCGAGATTGACCGGCGGCCGGCCGGCCGCCTTCTGCTTGCGCCGCACCGCCTCGGCGATACGGCCGACCAGCAGGGTGTCGAAGGCGCTGACCGTGTGCATGCCGTGGTTCTCGGTACAGCCGACGGAAACAATGACGATGTCGTTGCGGCGGCGGTTCTCGACCACCTCCTTGCGCACCGTGTTCTGGATATAGGAGCCGGGCTTGTCCAGTTCGCCGGGCGACGGGATGCCGTAGGCTTTGACCAAATCCTCGATCTCGGCGTCGGACAATTCGAAAATGCGCTGTTTCAGTTTACCGACGCCGGTTTCCTCGAGCGGCAGCCGGCTTTGAACGTTCCTCATCTCATTCCTCCTTTATACCTGATATCAATTCTTCCCCTGATTAGGGCTCGACGACCACCTTGATTGCGTTGTCCAGGTTCTTCGAAAAGGTCTCGAGGGCGGCGCCGAAATCGGACAGCGGGAATCGGTGGCTGATCATCGGGCCGATGCGGATCGAGCCTTTGTTAATCAACCGGATCACTTCTTCGGCGGTGTTTGGATCGGCGCGCACCCCGAGGACGTCGATTTCGCGCATCACAATGTCGGTGAGCGACAGTTCCACGTCGCCCGCGAAGCCGGCGCAAACGACGCGCCCGCCGTTGCATACCGCGGCCAGGCTTTGCTGTACCGTCGCCGGCTTGCCGGCGCAGTCGATGGCTACGTCGACGCCGCGGCCCCCGGTCAACCTCCTGATCTCGGCAACCGGGTCGCCGAGCTGCTCGTAATCGACGGCAACGGCGCCCAGCTCGACGGCCATTTTCAGCCGGTGCCGGCGGCCGACCACGAAGCAGCGGGCGACGCCCGAGGCCAATGCCAATTGCAGGCACAATAGCCCGACGGCTCCGGGGCCGAACACGCAGACCTCCTCGCCGACGGCGACCCGGCCTCGCTGCACCGCGTGCAGGGCGGTGGCCGCGGTATCAACGTTGGTTGCTTCGTCGAACGGCATGTCGCCGACATTGTGGATGGCGTGCTCGGAGGCGACCACGTACTCGGCGTAGCCGCCCTGCGAGGTAAAGCCGTAATGGCGGTGGCCGGTCGCCGCGTTACCGTAATTTTCGCAAAGCTGGTAGCGGCCGGTCATGCAGTTGCGGCAATAGCCGCATCCCTTGTGGGCTTCCGCCGCGACCCGGTCGCCGGGGTGGAAGCGGGCCGCGCCGTCGCCCAGGGCGACCACCGTGCCGGCCCATTCGTGGCCCGGCGTGAACGGATAGCCGGGCGGCCACAGGCCCTTGAATTTGACGCCCTCGACGATCGCCGGATCGCTGCCGCAGATGGCAATGGCGCCAACCCGGACCAAAGCCTCGCGCGGACCCGGTGTCGGCGTCGCCACCTGCTTGATCTCGAACGCCCCCGGCCCGGTAAGGACCAAAGCATTCATGGTTTCCGGAATCGCCGCCATCATCACCTTCCCCCTTGGTCAAACATTCCCGGTTTCGCAACGGACGTCCAAAACCCGCTGAAATCGGCGGCAACGTTAATCGTCGGACATTCTCCAGATGACCTTCAATTCCACTCCGACCATATCCAAATTTCACCACTATTGGAATTGTTTTGCCTAATACCATCCGGCGGCGAATTGGCGGTCGATCTCTGCCGCGCCATCGCCTATCTTGCAAGGCAAGGGTAGGGCGCTTATCTACTAGTAGAGTTGGGCGTGCAACCAAGGGAAGGAACCGGATCATGGCCAGCATCGAGGCGCAGCGCAAATGGCGGCGCAAGAACAAGTTCGTCAAGCGCCAGCTCAACATCATGGCGCGCAAAAACGTGCACGACTACCTGGCCGAGATCGCCGAGGATCATGAATTGCGCGGCAAGGGCGAGGCGGTGGCTTTCGCCGTCTACACCACCATGGCGCTGATCCAGCAGGGCGCCTTCAACGACGAGGCCGACCGGCTGCACCAGATATTCTCCGATGCCTACCGCCGCGACCGGGAGACCTTTGCGCCATGACCGCTAGTGGCCTGGCGCGGGGCAGGGTGGTGCTCGAGAGCTTGCCCGACGGGAAGGCGGTCGAGGCCGCCATCCGGCTGATCGCCGCCGAGGAAATCATGCCCCGCTTCCGCGCCCTCGAGGCGCACGAGGTCGATAAAAAGCACGAAGGGGAGATCGTCACCGCCGCCGATATCGAGAGCGAGCGCCGGCTGGAAGAGGAATTGACCGGACTGGTGCCGGACAGCGTCGTCGTCGGCGAGGAGGGTTTCGCTGCCAATGCCGCCATCATGGACCGGCTCGGCGGCACGGCGCCGGTCTGGGTCATCGATCCCCTGGACGGCACCCGCAACTTTGCCGAGGGCAAGGAGCTGTTCTGCGTCATCGTCGCCTTCGTCCAGGACGGCGTCGTCGATGCCGGCTGGATCTACGATCCGATCAAAGACGATATGATGCACAGCGTGCGCGGCCGCGGCGTGCGCGACAAGCGCGGCGCCATCCTTCTAGGGCCGCCGCCGCCGACCACGACGGTGATGCGCGGCTCGGTCGGAAAACGCCGGCGCACGGCTCTGGCCGAACGGGACGATAATCTGGTTCCGCGCAATATGGTGCGCTACCGCTGCGTCGGACGCGAATATATGGACTTGGCGCGCGGGCGGCTGGATTTCGCCGAATATGGCAGCCTCAAGCCCTGGGACCACGCCGCCGGCGTCCTCTTCCATGCCGAGGCGGGCGGCTATTCGGCATTTACCAAGGACGGCGCGCCCTATCAGCCGGGGCCGGTGCGGCGCGGCCGCTTCCTGATCGCGCCCGACCGCGATTGCTGGCACAAGCTCAAGGATGTGATGCCGGTTTGACCGGCTGGCTGAAATTTAAGGGCGCAAGATTACAAGAGAAGGGGGAACGGACAAATGGCGGGAGCCAAGGTTGCTTTCATCGGATTGGGGGTCATGGGCTTTCCCATGGCCGGACACTTAAGCGCCGCCGGACACGCGGTCACCGTCTATAACCGGACGCCGGCCAGGGCCGGGGCCTGGGCCAAGCAGCATGGCGGCCAGACGGCGGCAAGCCCGGCGGCGGCGGCGGCGGACGCCGATTTTGTCTTTACCTGCGTCGGCAACGACGATGATGTCCGCGCCGTGATCCTGGGCGAGGCGGGGGCCTTGGCCGGCATGCAGGCCGGCGCCGTGCTGGTCGATCACACCACCGCATCGGCGAACCTGGCGCGGCAATTGGAAGGCGCGGCCGATGAGTTGAACATCGGCTTTTTGGACGCGCCGGTGTCGGGCGGCCAGGCCGGCGCCGAAAACGGCGCCCTGACGGTGATGGCCGGCGGCGCCGAGGATGTGTTCGAGCGCGCAAAACCGGTGATCGACGCCTATGCCGCCGCCGTCACCCTGATGGGGCCGGCGGGCGCCGGGCAATTGACCAAGATGGCCAATCAGATCTGCATCGCCGGGCTGGTGCAAGGGCTCTCGGAGGGGCTCGATTTCGCGGTGCGCGCCGGGCTCGACGGCAAGCGGGTGGTCGAGGTCATCTCCAAGGGTGCCGCCGGCTCCTGGCAGATGCAGAACCGGGGCGAAACCATGGTCGACGACGAGTTTGATTTCGGTTTCGCCGTCGATTGGATGTGCAAGGATCTGGATATGGCGCTCGGCGAGGCGGCCGGCAATGGCGCGCATTTGCCGGTGACGGCGCTGGTCGGCCAGTTCTACCGGGAGATTCAAGCCATGGGCGGCGGCCGCTGGGACACCTCCAGCCTGATCCGCCGCCTGACACGGACTTAACGAGAAGCTAGCGCAGCACGACAACCATTTTGGGGGCGCGGTCGAAAACCGAATTCAGGCGCCAGCCATAGGTGGTGACGCCGTCCTTGACGGTCTTTTTCTGGGAGTTTTCGGAAATCACCTTGGCGTCGGTCTTGATGCGGATGACGCCCTTGACGTCGAGGCCCATGGCCTGCAGCCGCTGGGCGTCCTGTTTCTTGATGTATCTGCCGGCCAGGGTGATGACCGCCGTATTCTTGTTATAGGTGATCGACAGCATGTTTTCGTTGCGCCGGAAGAAGGTCACCTGGCGCGAACGGATGATGTCGCCGCCCTTGGACCATTTCACGTGGAAGGCGCCCTTGCCGAAATGGGAGACGCTCTTGGTCGAGGAGTCGCGCTTGAAGTCACGGATGACGCGGGCGATCTTTTCCTGCTCGGTTTTCTTGTCGATCTTCTTCTCGCGGATTTCCTTGTAAAGGGTGAGCTCGACGATATAGCCGTCGAACGACATCTTGTAGAGGCCGGTGCGCGACAGCTCCAATTCGGCATCGAAACTGGCCGGCAGATAGCAGCCGGCCAAGAGCAGCGTCAACAACAGGAGGAGGGCGGGGCGGGCCCGCTTCAATGTGATCATGGCCATACCTATAGAAATAGGCATCAACCCTAGGGTCCCGCAACCCGTTTCTTGGCCTTTTTCTTGGCCTTTTTCTGGGCCTTGGCGGCGTCCCAATGGTGCATCATTTCATCCAGGTCGGCCTCATCCAAGGCGCGGCCGGCGTCGGCGAGGGCGCGTTCCATGTATGTAAAGCGGGCCTCGAACTTGGCATTGGCGTGGCGCAGGGCCTCTTCCGGATCAATATCCAGCTTGCGCGCCACGTTGACCAGGGAAAACAGGACATCGCCGAATTCATCCTTGAGGCGTGCGCCATCGATGCCGGCGGGGGTTTCCAGTTCGGCCTCCATCTCGTCCAGTTCCTCGCGCAGCTTGTGGATGGCGCCGGCGGCGTCGGGCCAGTCGAAACGCACCCGCGCCGCCCGTTTTTGCAGTTTGAGGGCGCGTAAGAGGGCCGGCAGGCCGCGGGCGATGCCCGCCAAGGTGCCGTTGACATCGCTGCCGGCCGCCGATTTAGCCCGTTCCTCGGCCTTTTTCGCTTCCCAGGCGGTGGTTTGGGCGGCCGCGTCGGCGACGTTTTCATCGCCGAACACATGCGGATGGCGGCGCACCATCTTCTCGGATATGGCGGCGACCACGTCATCGAAGGCGAAGGCGCCGTCCTCGCGGGCCATCTCGGCATGATAGACCACCTGCAACAAGAGATCGCCAAGCTCGTCCTTGAGGTCGGCCATGTCGCCGCGTTCGATGGCGTCGGCAACCTCGTAGGCTTCCTCGATGGTGTAAGGGGCGATGGTCGCGAAGGTTTGTTCGATGTCCCAGGGACAGCCGCCACCCGGATCGCGCAGCCGCGCCATGATCGTCTTCAACCGTTCGATGCCGCTCGGATCATCCATCGCCCATGCATACCGGCAGCGGCAGCGAAACGCCAGATGAAAAACCGTATAGCGAAAAGAGGGGGCGCCAATGCAATTTCCCAAAAAATCCTCCAAGCAGGCAACCGCCCACCACATCCAATTGTCGCATAATATATATTATGAAAACTAAAGCTATGTATTAATAAAATATTTTATTATCAATATGTTACATAGACAGTCTAATTCAAAAATTAAATACTTTTACCCATTATTCGACCTCTATTATCATGCCGTCATGGGCCGGCTCGATGCCGGCCAAGGCGGCGAAGCTTTCTTCCGGCAGATCGACGACATCGGTTGAATAGGCAAATTGCCCGAACCGGTAGCCGATGCTGCGCGAAATCCCGTGATCCTGATCGAAGGCGTGGATTGTCATCGGACCGATGCCGAAGCGATCGCCGGGGCCGATGGTATGCGGCGTCAATTGCGGTTTGTTGTAGAAATCGGAGCCATCCGGCAGCGGCGTCACCACATAGCCGAACCGGGTTTCGATGGTGCGCCAGGTTTCGGCATCGGCATAGGCCGGGATATCGGCGCCCATGGTCCGGTTGATGGCGCGCAGATCGTCGATGCCATGCAGATGGTCGGCATGGGCATGGGTGTAGAGAACGGCGTCAAGGCGGTCGACATCGGCGTCGAGCAATTGCCGGCGCAGATCGGGCGAGGTATCGACGAGAATGCGGGTTTCGCCGTCCGCCACCAGGATCGATGGCCTGAGGCGCCGGTTTCTAGGGTTTTGCGGATCGCATTTGCCCCAGCCGCCGCCGATCAGGGGCGTTCCGCCGGAATGCCCGCAGCCGAGGACGGTGATCCGCA
Organism: Rhodospirillaceae bacterium; assembly: GCA_002687515.1. Classification (GTDB taxonomy): domain Bacteria; phylum Pseudomonadota; class Alphaproteobacteria; order Rhodospirillales; family UBA2165. Next base: position 916 of record NZAK01000060.1, on the reverse strand, counting down.
TTAGCGGGCCGTGGCGGTTGCGCCGGCAGGTATTTTGGCCTTGGCGAACGCTGTGAAGAAGTTATCGGCGCTGATGCGCGCCATGTCTTCCGGCGTTTCGCCCTTGATTTCCGCCAGTTTCGCCGCCGTGTGGGTAACGAAGGCCGGCTCGTTCCGTTTGCCGCGCTCAGGGACCGGCGCCAGGAACGGCGCGTCGGTTTCCACCAGCAACCGGTCCAACGGCACGGATTCGGCGATATCGCGCAAATCTTGCGCGTTTTTGAAGGTGATGATCCCTGAAAAGGAGATGTAGAAACCCATATCGAGGGCCGCGCGTGCCAAGTCCGTGCCGCCGGTAAAACAGTGGATAAGCCCCGGAAACGGCCCTTTTTTGGCCTCGATGGTGAGGATTTCGATGGTTTTGGCGTCGGCGTCGCGGCTGTGGACGATGAGCGGCAGCCCGGTTTGCCGCGCCGCTTCGATATGGACCCGGAAATTGGCTTCCTGAATGTCGCGCGGGCTGTTGTCGTAATAGAAATCGAGGCCGGTTTCGCCGATGCCGATAACCTTCGGATGCGACGCGCGGGCCAGCAATTGATCCAGCGCCACCGGGTCTTCCTTGCCGGAATCGTGGGGATGGACGCCGACCGAGCAGTAGATGTGGTCGTGCGCCTCGGCAATGGCGCGGATGGCGTCGAACTCGCCGATGCGCGAGCAGATGCACAGCATATGGCTGACGCCCGCCGCCGCCGCCCGGTCCAGCACCTGCGGCAGGTCTTCGGCGAGGCCGGGATAATTCAAATGGCAATGGCTGTCGACAAGCATGGCCGGACCTTATCCGATGGGTGCTTTTTATCAATGCCGCCACAAGCTAGTCATCTGGAACCGAATAACGATACATTAATAGAATATTCGGTAATACCTTCGCAGAGATTTT
>NZAK01000059.1 GCA_002687515.1 Rhodospirillaceae bacterium | reverse complement strand
ACAATGGTGCCAAACTTGCCGGAGACCACAATTTGGTGGTGGTCAGTGTAAATTACCGACTGGGTGCATTGGGCTTTCTTTATCATCCAGAAGTTTCCGCTGGTAATCTGGGGCTCCGGGATCAGGTTGCCGCCCTTGAATGGGTTAAGTCACAAATTGCCGTATTTGGAGGAGATCCCGACAATGTAACATTGATGGGGCAGTCAGCTGGTGCAATTTCTGCATATGCCTTACTCGCTAATACGCACGCGCGAGATTTGTTTCAACGGGTAATTTTGCAGAGCGGCCGCTTCAGCAGCTTTGAAACCCCTGAATCGGGTAGCGCTGCTGCAGTTGCATTAGCAGAAATTGCGGGTGTCGAAATTGGGAAATTGAAAAGCCTCCAAGTTGAGGAAATTTTAGATGCGCAATCTGAATTAGCGCGGCAGAAGGCTGATTTTGCGGCAACAAATATTCCAATTCTGCCTATTATTGATGATGATTTAATTCCAAAAAATTTTCACGAGGCTGCTGTCGACGGTGCCAAGGGCAAAGAAGTAATGCTCGGTTCAACCCATGACGAAATGTATGCATTTCTGGCTGGTGTACCAGAGATCACCGGAGCATCTGATACTCAGGTCGAAGCGGTCTTCAAACGGGAATTAGGTGATAAGTGGCTTGATGGGCTAAATTTTTGTCGAAACCGCAGGCCAGGTGCTGGCCCATTGGAACTCCTTAGCTTGTGTCTCAACGAGACCAACTTCGCCGGCCAAACCGCTGAATTTGCGGAGCGGTTAGGTTCTGCCGGTATTTCCGCCTGGTTATACCGGTTTGATTGGTTTGCACCAAATAGTCCTTTCGGCGCCTGCCACTGTATTGAACTTCCCTTTATTTTTAACACCTTTGACAAATGGCAACCGCCAATGATAGCAGGGATAGATCAAAATGAAGCCGAGGCATTGGCTCGATTAATTCAAAAAACGTGGGCCAATTTTGCCAGAAATGGAGACCCCAATCATGAGGGACTGTTGCAGTGGCCGGCCTATAATAAGGGGGACAGATCAGAACTCCGTTGGGGTCGATTTATTGAAGTGGTTAGGCGTCCTGAGGGTCTGAACATAAAATTTTTTGGGAGAGATACATAAATCAATAGCCATTAGAAATTTTTGAAGAGGCTATCGGCATCCATACGCCAGACACAATAATTATTCTTTTGGGCCTGGTTTGGAAATAATTATTAAATACAAAACATTGCTAACGCTAGCCTTCTAAAATTAATCCAGTAGTCGACCGTGAAGAACTCCCAATGCACTGATTTTATTTAGACTTCGTCCATTTGCGCCGGTTTTTTATTGCAAGATTTTGGGTCTTTGGGGGTGATTTCCTTGCAATTTGCGCGGCGGAATCATTTGTGATTCACTGCTCCAAACGGAGATTTGGAGGGTGCCATGAAGCCACGCGAACCGATCAAGACGGGCCAGAGCGATCTGTTCCGCTCCCGGCTCGATCAGATCATCGATCTGGGCCACGAGAAGGTGGTGTTGGCGAACCGCATCGACTGGCAATTTTTGTCCGATACATTCGGCGAGGCTTACACGGACCGTCCCGGTCATCCGCCGTTGCCGACGCGGCTGATGGCGGGACTGCAGATTCTCAAATACGCCGATGACCTGTCCGACGAGGAGCTTTGCGCGCGCTGGGTGGAGAACCCCTATTACCAATATTTTTGCGGCGAGGAGTTCTTCCGCCACGAATTGCCGTTTGAGCGTTCGTCGATGACCCGCTGGCGCCAGCGCCAAGGGGACGAGCGTCTGCAGGCCTTGGTGCAGGAAAGCCTGGCGGTGGCGGTGAAGGTGGGGGCGGCCAAGCCCCGGGATTTTACCCAGGCCATTGTCGATACCACAGTGCAAGAGAAGAACATCGCCTTTCCGACGGACGCCAAGCTGATCCACCGGGCGCGGGAGCGCTTGGTCAAACAGGCCAAGGAGGCCGGTATCCCCCTGCGCCAAAGCTATAAGCGGGTCGGCAAGCACGCGCTGATCAAGCATCAGCGTTACGCCCATGCCAAACAATACAAGCGGGCCAAGCGGCAGCTCCGGAAGCTCAAGACCTATCTTGGCCGCACGATCCGTGACATTGAGCGCAAGACCAAGGGCGATCAAGCCCTGGAAGATGCCTTCCGCCGCCCGCTCTGGCTGGCCCGGCGGGGGATGACGCAGAAGAAGCGCGATCCCTTGCCCAAGATATACGCTCTGCATGCGCCGGAGGTCGAATGCATCGGCAAGGGCAAGAGCCACAAGCCCTATGAGTTCGGCGTCAAGGTCTCCATCGCCACCACCCTCAAGCGCTGCAAGGGCGGCCAGTTCGCGATCCACGCCAAGGCCCTGCCGGGGCGGCCATACGATGGCCACACAATGGAAACGGTGATCCCGGAGATAGAAGCCCTGACCGGCGCCACCCTCAAACGGATCCTCGCCGACGCCGGCTACCGGGGCCACAATGCGCCCGGCATTTACAAGCTGCGCGTCTTCACAACCGGGCAGAAACGCCGCGTCACCCCGGCCATCAAGCGCCTGATGAAACGCCGCTCGGCGATCGAACCGGTCATCGGACACCTTAAAAACGGCCACCGTATGGACCGCAACTACCTGGCCCACCGGCACGGCGATGCCATCAACCCCATCCTCGCCGCCGCCGGCTACAACTTCCGCCTTATCCTAAAATGGATCAGGCTTCTTTGGCTCTATGTTTGGGTAACCCTCGGCAGTACTCGATCAGCGAAAACCGCGTAGTTCACGGACGACTCGATCCCGACACGGGAACAGTTACGGATACCCCCCTAAAACGCTCCGATAAATCCATTCACCCCGCCGCTCCGTTCCGCAGCATCAGCGAATCGCTTCCCCGCTGCACCTGGATGTAGCGGACGCTTTTGTGCTTTTCCAGTTCCCGCATCAGGGTTTTGAGCGGCTGGCCGGCGGTGAGGTACTGCCGTGCCGGACCGGCGGCGCGCATGGCTTCGATTTCTTGATCGCCCTGCATGATGGCGCGCATCAGCATTTCTTCGTCGGAAACGCCGGCGCCGCCGAATAGGGCGCGGGCGTCTTTCAGCGACATATCGGCGAAGCGGTCGGAGGACATTCCCGCCAGATCCTCGGCGCGCGGGTTGGCGAGCAATTTGTCGCGCAAATCGGGGTCCATTTCCAAATAGCCGGCATCCTCGCCATAGGCGCCCTGGGCGAAGCGGATCAATTCGTCGAGCACCATCTTGTAGCGTTCCCCGGTGCTCACATTGAGCGCCGCCTGGGTGCACATATATTGGGAATGGGGGGTGATCATCATCGGATAGCCGAGGTCTTCGCGGATGCGCACGCTTTCCTCGATCACCTCGTCGAGGCGGTCATCCATGTTGATGCCGGCAAGCTGGAACCTCAAGTTGGAGATGACGCCGCCCGGGATCTGATGGATGTACTGCCAGTAGTCATATTGCGTGGGCTCGCCGACCGGCAGGTTGTCTTGGTGGGCGATGGCGGTCAGGCGNTCGGATACCGATTGCAGCAGGTCTTCGTCCAGATTATGGCTATGGCCCATCAGCCGGGCGTTGCGGGCGGCGGCCAGCACCGACGGCTGGGCCGAGCCTTCGGCCAGCGGCGGTATGCCGGTATGCAGGGTCGGCACGCCCAGTTTCAAGGCCTCCATATAGACCAGCGGCGCCAGGCCGGTGGTGCAGTGGGAATGCAGCTCGACCGGAATGCCGCCGGCGTTTTCGACGATGATCGGGATCAGGGTGCGGATGCGATCGGGGGTGAGCAGCCCGCCCGCGTCCTTAAGGTAGATAACTTCGGGCTCGAAGGTCGCCGCCTGGCGTGTTTTTTGGGCGAAATGCTGGTCGGTGTGGCGCGGCGAAATGGAATAGCAGATGGCCAGCGCGACCTCGATGCCGAGGCTTTTGATAATCGGCACCAGCGTCGGGTATTCCCGCGTCATCTGATCGTGGGTGTTGCTCATCGACTGTATGCGGTCGAGGGCGCCCATCTCGGCCAGCATTTTATAGAACAGCTTGCCCAGTTCCGGCGGCGTCGATGGCCCGAACATGTTGAGATTGAAGGTGCCGCCCATGCAGCTTTTTTTGGTGTTGCGGATTTTCTCGGCGAGCGATGCCAGCAGGCGCCAGGGGTCTTCCTTGAGATCGCGGATGAATTTCTTGAAATAGATGGCGTTGGCCGGAACCTCGATGGCATAGAAGCCGGCCCGGTCCATGTCTTCGGCGACGGCCTCCATCATGCCGCCCCGCATGCCCGATGCCCACAGGCTCTGCGAGCCGTCACGAAATGTGGTGTCGATAAAATTCACGTCCATTGCGGCTGGTCTCCCTGTTTCGCCGGTTACCCGGATACGGCGCTCAGGCGCCGATGCCGGTGGCCAGCCAATAGGCGCATTCGGGGCCCAATTCCTCAAGCGCGCGTTTTTCGTAGGCTTCGATATCCTCGGCGGTCAGGGTTTCGGTCCAGCGCTTGTTGGTGCCCTTGTTGACGAACACCTGGGCGCCGCCGTCCCAAAGGGCGCCGCCCAAGGGCGTCGAAGCGGTGGCGTTGTTCTTCATGTAATCGAAGGTGCAATGGTAGACGAGTTCCTCCCACTTACCCTTGGTCATGCCGCCCACGTCGTAGCCAAGAAACTCGCCGATTTTTTGGATTTCCCGCTCCATATCGTTCTTCAGGCTCTGGTAGTGGATGAAATGGATATTGGGCAGATGCCGGATTTCCCACCAGGTACGGATGTTTTCCCAGAACGGCCAGAACGGGAAACCGTCGTCGCGCAGCCAGTCGTTGAAATATTCCCTGAGATCGTCGGTCCTCGGCGGCTCGATCATCGGGCCGAATTTCTCCGGCAGGGCGTTCAGGCCATCGTAAAGGACATTGTTCAGATTGACGTGGTGATTGTACATGCTCCAGACGCAATCGCGGCCGTCGCGGGCGATGTAGATGTATTTGACATTGGGCGAAAAGACCAGGGCATCCACCGGCAGGTGCGTTTTCAGGAAACGGCGATGCTCTTGCGCCTCGATCATCGGTTTTTTCACCTCCCACGGGGGCAGACGGAAATCCACCCATTGCGACATGTCGCCGATGGGCAGGCCGTCGGTCTGGCCATCGAAGATAAACTGGGCGACCATCTGCTGCACCCAAGTGGTGCCCGATTTCGCCCAGGTGGCGATGATGATGTCATCGTCGCGGAATTTGAAATCGTTCCAGTAGGTCGAATCGATGCAGAAAATCTGATATTCCCGCGTCTTCCTCGGCCATCCCGCATACATATCCATAACCACTGCTCCCGTGACTTCCGGCTCAAACCTTTCGCCGGGCGATCGGCGCGTCTTATTCAATGTTGCCCACCATAATACAGCGCATTTGTGATGCCGGACAATTGCTTTCGAAATCCGGCGCTTACGATTTGACAAGACCCATGGATTTGTGAGCCAATCTCAATAGAAGAACGATCCGGCCTGCAACCGACATAGACAAGATGGCCGGGCGCGATAAACGGGAGGAAATTAGATGATACAGGCCACTAGCTATCTGTCTCCGAACGGCCTTAACCTGGCTTCAGGCGCCGGCCCGGCGACGCAGCTCGTGGTGGCCACCCTGGAAGGCGTCGCCAGCCTCGAACGCGACGGTCCCGGCGGCAACTGGGAATTGGCCGGCCGCTCGCTGAGCCATCGCCATGTGGGCTCGCTGGTCTACGAGGCCGGGTCGGGGAAACTGTTCGCCGGCGCCCATGCCGATGGCGGCATCTGGGTCAGCGACGACGGCGCCGGCGAAAGCTGGCGGGAAACAGGCAATGGGCTCGACCGGCCGCACGTCTATTCCTTAACCCCCCGGCGCATCGGCGATGACGTCACCCTGTTTCTCGGCACCTCGCCGGCGGCGCTCTACCGCAGCGACGATCTGGGCGAAAGCTGGCGCGAAATCCCGAGCCTTCTGGATGTGCCCGATACCGACAAATGGACCTTTCCGCCGCCGCCGCACATTCCGCATGTGAAGGACATCGTGATCCACCCCGATGACCCGCAAACGTTGTTTGTCCTGGTCGAGCAGGGGGGCCTTTTCAAATCCACCGACGACGGCCTGAGCTGGACCGAGCTGGCCAGCTATTCCGAGCCTGACGAGTTGGCCTACCGGGACCTGCACCGCCTTCTGATCGACGAGAATGATCCCGATTACATGTTCCTGGCGACCGGCGAGGGCCTTTACCGGAGCCGCGATGGCGGTACCGCATGGGACCAGCTGACCCGGCGCGGTGACCGCCTGGGTTATCCCGATTTCCTGTTTTTNGATCCCAACGACCACGAAACCCTGTTCATGGGCGGCTCCTACAAAAATCCCGCCGTCTGGTATGAGACCGGCATCGCCGATTCCTCAATCTTGCGCAGCACCGACGCGGGCGACAGCTGGACCGGAATGATGGCGGGGATGCCGGACCCGGTGGCCGGTGCCTTCGAGGCGATGAGCCAATATCACTGGGATGGCGGCATGATGCTCAGCATCGGCACGGCGACCGGTGAGGTTTATATCAGCGAGGATGGCGGCGCCGGCTGGACCTGCATCGCCGACGATGTATCCCCGGTTTCCAAGGACGATCACCATCTTCCCTTCCGCACCGGCGCGGAATTTCAATGCGCCAAGGAGCTTCGCAATATAGGCTAGTCCATCAACAATGGCCGTGGCGCATATAAAGACTTGGATTAAAAGGCAGCAAAATGTAATAAAACTGAATTCAACGGGAGCAACCTCCCCAACATAATAATGCGGGCGCGGAAAACCCGGGACGCACATTTCACTCAATTGGGAGCAGTCACATGCAAAAACGCACTTTTCTACAACTTGCCACCGGTACCGCGCTGGCCTTGATCGTCGGCTTTGGCCCCGCTGAAGCCGCCGAAGAAATCAAGATCGGCGTCGTTGGACCGAAGACCGGCCCGCTCGCCGGCGGCGCCGCCGTCACCCACTTCCCCAACTTCAAGCTCTGGGCGCATGAGGTCAACGCCCGTGGCGGCCTCAACGTCAAGGGCAAGGGGAAGATGAAGATCAAGCTGATCGAATATGACGACCGCACCAACCCCGGCGAAACCATCAAGGCGGTCAACCGCCTGGCCACCCAGGACAAGGCCGATTTCATCATGGCCCCCTACGGCACCGGCTTTAACCTGGCGACGGCGCCTATTTACGCCAAATACGGCTATCCGCAATTTGCCGTGGCCGCCGTTACCGACAAGATCAACGAATTGATCAAGCGCTTTCCGACCATTTTCTTCTTTATCGGCGACACCACCTCCTACGCCCGTTCGGTGGCAGAGGTTATGGATAAGCTGCGCAAGAATGGCAAAATCAACAGCCGAGTTTCCATGGTCAATGTGGGCGACACTTTCGGCATCGAACTGGCCAACGCGGCCCGCCCGGTGTTCAAGAAGTTCGGCTTCAACATTGTCTATGACAAGTCCTACCCGCTGGGCACCCAGGATCTGGCGCCGGTGATCAAGGCGGCCAAGGCGGCCAAACCTGATTCTTTCGTTGCCTGGTCCTACCCGCCGGACAGCTTCGGCCTTGCCAAGCAAGCCAAAATCGAAGGGCTCAACGTCAAGGTCTATTATTCAGCCGTCGCCACCGCTTTTCCGGCATTTGGCAAGGTGTACGGCAAATCGGCTGAAAATATCCTCGGCGCCGGCGGCGTGCTCAATACGCCCGCGGTGAAAAAATACATGAAGGCCCATAAGCAGGTGACCGGCGTGGACGCCGATTTCTGGGGCAGCCCCGTTTACTATGCGGTGACACAGCTTCTTAGCGAATCCATCGAAGCGGTGGGTCTCGATCGCCGCGCGGTGACCAAGTACATCAAGTCCCGCACTTTCGATACCATCATCGGCAAGGTTGACCTACGCAAACAGAATCATCCGGTGTTCTGGACCGTCGGCCAATGGCAGAACGGTGTGTTCGAGGGCGTCAAGGGAGTCGGAACCACCGGCGAAAAGTCGGTCAAGCTTAAGACCGGCTGGTAATCGAGTATCAAATTTGTGCGGCCCCGGCTTGGCTCTATCACGTCAGGTCGGGGCCGTCATTTAATGCGCGGATTCATTGGCGTACCGGGCGTTGCGGCCGTTTGCCAACCTAACCTCCGGCTGGAAACCGATTGAATCGGGAATGCAACCCATTCAAGTGGCGTTTCGAACGTAATCGGAATTTAATTATAAAAACAAAAATGATTTTCACCATTTACAGGCCGAATACGGGCTGATTAGCAAAAAATTAGCTCCAANTTCCAATAAAAATTGAATTGCCGGATTTACAATTGGGATTTTACCATTATAACGTCATCAAGCACTAATTTTGCCGTTGATTGTGAGACAGCGAACAAATTGAAGCAGTCCGAGGTTGAACTGAAGGTTTTGATTCGGCTTGGCCAAAAGAAGACGTAGTTTCTCGTCCGTTTAATNGAATTCAGAGGAGGGGTTCATGCAGAAACCTGCACCACTTCAACTGGCCGTGGGAACGGCGCCGGCCGCCGCAATTGATGCCGGCGCGGCGCGAGCTTCCGGGCCGTTCAAGACCGGCATTGTCGGTATCGGCGTTGCCGGCGGCAAAGAGGTGAACCTCAAAACCGGCTGGTAACAGTAATTAAATAAAATCCGGCGTCGTCGTTCGCGGTGCCGACTTCATTTTGACAATAATATTCCGCCGCATTCGCCATGGAAATCATCATAATCGGTATCCTGCTCGGTGGCACTTACGCCCTGATGGCGATGGGCCTGCAACTCCAATATGGGGTTGCGCGCATCATGAATCTGGCCAATGGCGAGATTCTGGTCGCCGGGGCGTTCGGCACCTTCTGGTTTTTTACCGCTTTCAAAATGAGCCCCTTTTGGGCCCTCTTTTTCATCGTTCCCCTGGCCTTTGTGGTGAATTGGGCGATCTACCGCTATTTGATGCTGCCCCTGGTCAAGCGCGCCAAGAGCCACGGGCAGCTTGAGGTCGACAGCATTCTGTCGACCTTCGGCATCAGTTTCATTTTCATCGGCATCCTGCTCGCCGTTTTCGGCGGCGATTATCTCAGCTATTCATACTTCGACGAGGCCTTTGTCATCCTGGGCGAAAAATACGGCCTCAACCGGGTCGCCGCCTTCATCGCCGCGGCGGTGCTCAGCATCGGCTTCTATATCTGGCTGATCCGCACTCGGGCCGGCCTGACATTGCGCGCCGTCGCCGTCAATCCGGCGGCCGCCGGCCTGGTCGGCATCAATGTTATCAACGCTTCGGCGCTGGCATTTGCCCTCGGCGGCTCGGTGACGGCGGCGGGTGGCATGCTGCTGTCGATGTTCCTGACCTTCGATGCATCGCTCGGCGTCATCTTCACCTTGAAGGCGCTGGTGATCGTCATCATGGGCGGCGTCAGCGATATCAGGGGGACCATCCTCGCCGCCTTTATCCTCGGCCTTGCCGAAACCACGGTCGCGATTCTGATCGATCCGGGCCTGACCTTGGCGGCCGCCTACGTTCTATTCCTGGTCATTCTTTTGGTGCGCCCCGAGGGTCTCTTCGGGAGGCGCGCGGCATGAGCGAGACCGAGAAGCGCAATCTAGCCATCGCCTGTGTGCTGTTCATCCTGGTGGCGCTCTTGCCGCTGGTCGATTCCGGCTATTGGCTTTCGATTGCCGTTTCCATAGCCATGTATACGGTGCTGGCCACTTCCTGGGCGCTGTTTTCGGGGCCGACCAGATACATTTCCCTGGCTCCCGCCGCGTTCTTCGGGATCGGCATGTATGTGGTGGCCGGCGGGCTTGATATCATGCCCTATCCGGTGCTGGTTCTTCTGGCCGGCGTTGCCGGCGCCATAGTCGCGGCGATTGTCGGATTGGCGACTCTCAGAATCTCGGGCGTCTATTTCGTAATCTTCACCCTTGGCCTCTCGGAATTGGTCCGCCAGATCGTATCCTGGGGCCAGTCGACCATCGGCACGGGAGCTGGCCTTTATGTGCTGACCGACCTCACCGAGCCCATGATCTTCTGGTTTTTGATCGTCCTGGCGGCGCTGGTTTACCTGGTCGGCTGGGGGATCGGCCGCTCACGGCTCGGCTTTGCGCTGCGCATCATCGGCAACGACGAGGTGGTGGCCGTCCATGCCGGCATCAACACGGCGCGCGCCAAGGTGGTTTTGTTCGTGATATCGGCGATCTTCGCGTCCCTGACCGGCGCGCTGGTGGCGCCGCGCTGGAACTATGTGGAACCGACCCTGGCTTTCAGCCCGTTCATTTCCTTCCAGGTGGTGATCATGGCGCTGTTGGGCGGCGCCCATAGGCTGTGGGGGCCGCTTGTCGGGGTTATTCCGTTCACCATCCTGTGGGAAATAATCAATTCCAATTTCCCGACGCAAACAACGCTGCTTTTGGGTATCTCCTTCCTGCTCATCGTTTATTTTATTCCGCACGGCGTGGTCGGGGTGATCGAGGACGCATATCAAAAAAGGAAGCGAGGGCATGGCTAACGGCGTAGCCCAGAAAACGGTTCACCAAACGGCGCTGGCGGTCAGCGGCGTCACCCGGAATTTCGGCGGCCTGATCGCCGTCGACAGCATGTCCTTCGATTTGGCGGAGAACGAGGTTTTGGGCCTGATCGGACCGAACGGGTCGGGCAAGACCACGATGATGAACCTGATTTCCGGCGCCCTGAAGCCCAACGGCGGGTCCATACGCCTCTATAACCAAGACATTACCCAAGAGCCGGCCAATTTCATCGCGCGCCTGGGCATCGCCCGCACCTTTCAAATCGTCCGCATTCTTCCGACCCTCACGGTTCTGGAAAACGTGGCCGCCGGCGGCGTCTTCGGTTATGACCGGCGCTGGGGCACGCACCTTGAGGATCATGCCCGCCAGATGCTGCATCGCGTCGGCCTGGAAGGCGCCGAGCGCAGCCCGGTTTCGGGGCTCACTTATATCAACCAAAAACGCCTGGAACTGGCGCGCGCCCTGGTTTCCGATCCCCGGGTCCTGTTGCTCGACGAGTGGCTCGCCGGGCTCAACCCGAGCGAGCTTTTGACCGGCATTGAACTGATCGAAGAGCTCAGGTCCGAAGGCCGCACGATCATCGTCGTCGAGCATGTGATGGATGCTATCCGTTCTCTCTGTGACCGTTGCGTGGTAATGAATAGCGGGGCCAAGATCGCCGAAGGCACGCCCGGCGAGGTGCTGGCCGATGCAGATGTGATCCGCGCCTATCTCGGAGACGAGCATGCTTGAAACCCGGAACGTTTCGGTCTTTTACGGGAGCCACCACGCGCTCGACGGCGCATCGGTTACCGTCGACAAGAACGAGATCGTCGTCATGCTCGGCGCCAACGGCGCCGGCAAAAGCACTTTTTTACGGGCCATTGCCGGCCTGACGCCGGCGGCGGAAGGCAGCGTCATCACTATGGATGGCATCGACATCACCGGTAAATCGCCGGACGACATCGTCGAAGCCGGCATCGCGACGGTTCCGGAGGACCGCGGCATATTCGCGGATCTGACGGCGCGCGAGAATCTATTGCTGGGCGCCTATCCGGAGCGGGCGCGCCCGCACGAGGCTGAAAATCTGGATCGCGTTCTGAGCCTGTTTCCGAGGCTCGGTGAGCGCCAAAATCAAGCCGTCCGCACGATGAGCGGCGGCGAGAGGCAGATGGTGGCCATCGGCCGGGCGATGATGTCGCACCCGTCGATCCTGATGCTCGACGAGCCGTCGTTGGGCCTGTCGCCGCTGTTGTGCAGCGAGCTTTTCCGGTCACTGACCGATGTCAAGGAAACCGGCGTCGGCATTTTCCTGGTGGAACAGAACGCCAAGCAAAGCCTGGCCATCGCCGATCGCGGTTATCTCTTGGACAACGGCCATGTCACCGGCGCCGGCAGCGCCGAGGAGCTATCCAAGGACCAAACGGTGATAAACACCTATCTCGGCGGCACCGACGCCAAGATCGGGAAGCCCGCCCGGCCAATCGTTGCGCCCGACGAAGCCACTGCCGAGGCCGCCGCCGAGGCGGCGGAAAACCCCTATGCGATTACCGCCGGCAGCCGCGCCAGCGCCAGGACGCGGCTGGAAGAGGTGCTGCCGGTCAGCATTGCCGATCTGGTCGACCAGGCGACGCATATCCAATCGGAGCATGTCCGCGATGTCCGCAAGGTTCACCCTGATGCGGCACCGGCGCAACCGGTGCCCGGTTCCGTTGAAACCGGCGAAATTAGCAAACCCGCGCCGCCCCCAAACCGCGCCGCGCCCAGACACCGCGCCGCGCCCAGCGCCAGCGCCGAGTTACAGGCCATGCTTGCGGGCATGGAAAAGGCCGCCGCCGATGCAGTGGGCGGCGGCGGACCCGCCAGTTCCGAAGCCGACAAATACAGCCACTGATGGAAAGCCATGATACCCTATCAAAATATCGAGGATTGTAATAAACCCAGGTTTGAATAACGCCGCCGCCGAAGGCAACAATCCGGGCAAGACCAGGAGGCCCCGTTGGGGTGAAAAGAGGGCAAGATGAATAAGATGTTTGACGGTATGTATGTGGGCGGCAGGTGGTCGTCGACGGGCCGGAATTTTTCCGATCTTAATCCGTCAGACGGCTCGGTCTGGGCCGAAATTCCGGACGGTGGACGGATGGAAGCGCGCGCCGCCATCAATGCGGCCGAGGCGGCCTTCAATGACTGGTCGGCGCTGCAATTCAACGAACGCGCCCATCACATGATCAAGATTGCCGAGGTTTTCGAAAAGCGCCAGGCCGATATCACCGAGGCGCTGCAAGGCGAAGGCGGCGGCTGGTTCGGAAAAGGCATGTTCGAAACCGGCTATGTGCCCGAGATATTCTACGCGGCGGCGGCATCCAATTACGCGCCGATCGGCGAGGTCATTCCATCGGATTCGGGCAAGCTGTCGATGGCCATGCGCCGGCCGCTGGGTGTGATTTCGGTCATCAGCCCGTGGAACTTCCCGGTCCTGTTGACGGCGCGCGGCCTCGCCTTCGCCATCGCGGCGGGCAATACGGTGGTGCTCAAGCCGTCGGAAGAAACCCCCTATTGCGGCGGGCTTCTGTTCGCCGAGGTGTTCGAGGAAGCCGGCATCCCCGCCGGCGTGTTGAATGTGGTGACCTGCTCCAGGGACAATGTCGCCGAGGTCGGTGACGAATTGATCGAAAATCCGCTGACCAAGGGCATATCCTTCACCGGCTCGACGGCGGTCGGGCGCCAAATCGGCGCCCGCGCCGGCGCCCATTTGAAAAAATGCTGCCTGGAACTGGGCGGCAAGGACGCGCTGATCGTCTGTGACGATGCCGATATGGACCGGGCCACCGGCGCCGCCAATTTCGGCAGCTTCATGCACCAGGGGCAGATTTGCATGTCGGTCGAGAAGGTGCTGGTGCAGGAACCCATTTTCGACGAATTCCTGAAGGGATTTGTCGCGCGCGCCTCGAAATTGAAAGTCGGCGATCCGACCCAGGACAAAGCCAATGTCATCGGCCCGCTGATCAACGACAAGCAGGCCGCCAAATCCAGGGACCAAATCGAGGATGCGGTCGCCAAGGGCGCCGAGGTGGTGCTCGGCGGCAATATCGATGGCCGCTTTGTCGAGCCGACGATTTTGCTCGGCGTTACGCCGGATATGAAAATCTATCAGGAGGAAAATTTCGGGCCGGTAATTCCCGTCATCCCATTCAAGACCGACGATGATGCCATCGCCATCGCCAACGACAGCGAATACGGCCTCTCGTCAGGGGTGATCACGCGGGACGAATACCGGGGCTTGAGGATTGCCCGGCGGCTGGAAACCGGTATGTGCCACATCAACTGCTCGTCGGTGAACGACGAGCCGCATGCGCCGTTCGGCGGCTCCAAGGCTTCCGGTGTCGGCAGGCACGGCGGGCGATGGGCCACCGAAACATTTACCGAAACACGGTGGATAACTTTGGAACGGGGCGGGCGTAATTTTCCGCCTGGCTTTTAACGGGAATATTGTTGCGTAAATTTACATGGCCAAGGAAACGTAGCGGCTGAACCGAAGTTCGGTTCCGCTACCGCTAGAAGAGGTGAGGATTAGAGATGTCTGAAGCAATGGGTTGGGTGATTTTTGCCGTAATCGTATTGGCGATTATCATTGTCGTATTGGCGCGGTTCTATAAACGGGCGACGCGGGAAGTCAGCCTGATCAAGACCGGAGTCGGCGGGCGCAAGGTGATCATGGACGGCGGTACCATCGCCGTACCCTATTTCCATGAAGTCAGCCGCGTAAATATGCAGACCTTGCGGCTGCATGTGGAACGTTCCGGCGATCAGGCGCTGATAACCAAGGATCGCATGCGTGTCGATGTCGGGGCCGAGTTTTACGTTTCCGTCAAACCCGACAAGGACGGCATCTCCCTTGCCGCCCAAACCCTCGGCAACCGCACCTTTCAATCGCAACAGCTCGGCGAATTGATCGAGGGTAAATTGATCGACGCGGTGCGCTCGGTGGCGGCGACCATGACCATGGACGAATTGCACGAAAACCGTGGCGGCTTTGTCGCTGAGGTCGGGTCCAGCCTTACGGATACATTGTCGCGCAACGGCCTTGAGCTGGATTCGGTTTCCCTCACCGGGCTCGATCAGACGCCGTTTGCGGCGCTCGATGAAAACAACGCCTTCAACGCGGTCGGCATGCGCCGATTGGCCGAAGTGGTCGCCAAGTCGAAGAAGGACCGGGCCGAAATAGATGCCGATGCCGATGTGTCGGTACGCCGGGCCGCCATGGAAGCGGCAAGGCAAAGGCTGGAGATCGATCTGCAGGAACAGGAAGCCGAAATATCCCAGGTTCAACAGATCGAATCCCTGAAGGCGGCCCAATTGGCCGAGGTGGCGCGGCGCAAGGCGGATGGCGAGCGCGAAGCCGCCCACGCCCGCATCGAGATGGAACAGAATATCCGGACCGCCGATATCGCCCGCGAACAAACCATCCGCGAAGCCGAAATTACCAAGGACCGGGAAGTTCGCCAGGCCGAAATCGCCAACGAGTTGAATATCGAAGTGGCCAATCAGGACCGGCAGATCACCCTGGCGCAGAAATCGCAGGAAACCAACAAGGCCCGCGCCGTGGCCGATCTGATCATGGCCGACGCGGTCAAGGCATCGGAGCAGATATCCACGGTCAAGCGTCTGACCGAGGCCGAGCGGCGCAAGGAACTGGCGCTCTTGGAAGCGCAGCAGGAAGCGGAAATCGCCGGCACCCACATCCGCATGAATGCCAAGGCGGAACAGGAAGCCGCCGGCGACAAGGCAAACGCCGCGCTGGCTCTGGCCAAGGGCGATGCCGCCGCCCAGAATGCCCGCTCCGAAGCCAAAAAGGCCGAAATGATCGCCGAAGCGGACGGCAAGCGCGCGCTCAACGAAGCGGATAACACAATAAGCGACCGGATGGTCGTCATGCGTATGAACCGGAACCGCCTGGATGCGTTGCCGAAGATTTTGGCTGAGATGGTCAAACCGGCGGAAAAAATCGATTCCATCAAAATCCACCATGTGACCGGCCTTGGCAGCAGGCCGGGTCAAGGATCGGACGGGGGCTCGGGCGACGGCGCCGGATCGGGCGGTGACAAGCCGGTGATCAATCAGGCGATTGATTCCATCCTCGATATGGCGGTGCAGTTTCCGGCCTTGAAACGGATCGGAGAAGAACTTGGATTCACGGTCGATAATGGCATCGCCGGTGCCGCCGAGGGCATGCTCGAGGCGTCTGAAAAGGGCAAGCCCGATACCGGCGATCATTAATAACTTTAGCCACTAGTTCGTAGATGACGGTTAGACCCGTGGGGGAATTAGCATGGCCGACCAAAGCGACGAGGAGTTTTTCCGGCAACGCGGATTCGGGCTGCGCATCGGCTATGGCGCGCGCCCGGCGCTGATCATCATCGATATGATCAACGCCTTCACCGATCCCGACATGGCGTTGGGGGCGCCGCTGGACGATCAGATCGAAGTCCTGACGCCGCTTCTTGACACCGCCCACGAGCGCGGCATTCCCGTTTTTTTCTCCACCGTTTCCTACGATTACGACGATCTGCGCGACGCCGGCATTTGGGCCATGAAGATGAAGGGCACGGAAACCTTGATGGCCGGAACCTCCAGCGTCGAAGTGGACCAACGCCTTGAGGTGCGCCCCGGCGACACGCTATTGAAAAAGAAATACGCGTCCTGCTTTTTCGGCACCGATCTGGTGCCGCAACTGACCTCGCGCAAGGTGGATACATTAATCATTACCGGCTGCACCACGTCGGGCTGCGTGCGCGCCACCGCCGTCGATGCCGTGCAGTCCGGGTTCCGGCCGATGGTGGTGCGCCAGGCGGTCGGCGACAGGTCGGCCGCCGCCCACGATCAAAGCCTCTTTGATCTCGACGCAAAATATGCAGATGTGGTCGATGCCGTAGATGCGCTCGGTTATTTGAAGTCCATCGGCGATAATCGCGGCGATTGAACGGACCGGGCACGCAAAAGGAAAAAGGGGGGGGCGTGATGGGACATGGCAGGTTCGAATATTCGGCGATCGTAGACCGGCCGCCGCTGAAACTGCCGGGCGGTGCCCATGTGGGGCTTTGGGTTATTCCTAATATCGAGCATTTCCTGGTGGATCGTCCCGCCACCTCGATCACCTCTGTCACCGTTAACTGCGTTCCCGATGTGCTCAATTACGCCTGGCGTGATTTCGGCGTCCGTGTCGGCATCTGGCGATTGATGGAGGTGATGGAAAAACACGGCATCAAGGGCACGGTGGCCCTGAATTCAGATGTCTGCCACCATTATCCACGCATCATCGAGGCGGGAAACGAGCTCGGCTGGGAATGGATGGGGCATGGGCGCAACAATTCGGAAATGATCACCGGCCTCGAGGAAGCGGAAGAGCGCGCCATCCTCGGCGAGGTCTACTCGACCATCGAGACCCACACCGGGACCAAGCCGCGCGGCTGGCTGGGACCGGCGCTGACCGAAACCTTCAATACGCCCGATATTCTGGCCGAGGTCGGGTTCGATTATGTGGGCGATTGGGTGAATGACGAACAACCACACGAATTGAACGTCAAGTCGGGGCGGCTTCTGTCGGTTCCCTATTCCATCGAAGTGAACGACATTCCCGCCTTCGTCGATCGGGGATGGAGCGCCGAACAATTCTATCAAACCATCGTCGATCAATTCGATGTCATGTATGCCGACGGCGAAGCCAACGGGCGCATCATGGCCATCGCCCTGCATCCGTTCCTGATCGGCCATGCCTTCCGCAGCAAATATCTGGATATGGCCCTCGCCCATATCACCGGCCACGACAAGGTCTGGCTGACGACCGGCGCCGAAATCGCCGATTGGTATCGGAGCCAGCGGGCGGCCGGGTAATCGCTAGGCGCCGTCACCGAGCGATTGCGGCGCCGGCGATTTGACCGCGCACAGGCGTTGCACCACGGCGGGACGGGGCCGGTGGATGATCCCGTGTTCGTAGGCGACGACGGACAGCGCCGGCGCGAAGCTAGCAAGCAATTCACCGGGTTTTAAGAGGAAGTCGGGGTTTTTCGGCCGGCCATGCGCTTCGTTGCCTTCGGCGAAGGTCTGATAGATCAGCACGCCGCCGTCTTGCAAGGCATCGGTCAAATGGCCGAACAAGGGCCGATGCAGATAGTTGACGACGACGATCCCGGCAAAAAGGCCGGCGGCGAAAGGCCAATCTTCCGTCTCGAAGTCCGCCTCGATGACTTGCAGGCGTCCATGGCCCGAAAGATTGGCGAGCCGATCCGCATCGCGATCGGCGGCGATAACGCCCAATCCGGCGTCGAGCAGCAGCCGCGCATGGCGCCCCCGGCCCGCCGCAAGATCGAGCACCGTGCCGCCGGCGGGTATCAAATGCAGAAACCGCCGGACCCAATCCGCCGGTTCGCCCAAGGCCAGCAATTCGGTCATGGCAATCCGATGTTAACGGAAGATGATGTCTATGTCGCAAATACTTGGCAAACACCCCATATTGGGATAAATGAGAGTAAGCGGAACAACCACAAGAATATCGCGAGTATGCGGACATGATCCTTTATGAATTGAGATGCGCGAACGGGCATAACTTCGAAGCCTGGTTCCGGGACGGCGCCACCTATGACACCCAGGCCAAGCACGGCGAGGTGGAATGCCCGGTCTGTTCCGATACCATTATCCAAAAGGCGCCGATGGCGCCGCGCGTGTCGAAATCGGGCCTGTCGAAATCGGGATCGGCAAAATCAGAGGCGCCGAAATCGCCCGCCGAGGACCGCGCCCGCGAAGTGGCGCGTGAAATCCTGACCGCAATGAAAAAAGTCCACAAGCATGTGGAGGAAAATTGCGACTATGTGGGCGACAAGTTCGCCGACGAGGCGCGCGCCATTCACTACGGCGAAACCGAGGAACGCGGCATCTACGGTGAAGCGACATCGGAAGAAGCGAGTGAGCTGGAGGAAGAGGATATTCCGGTCCATCGCCTGCCTTTTGGACCGCGCCGCGATTCTTAAACTTTCTGCGATCATTGATTCTTTAGGCGGCACCGGGTTTGGCGGCGGTGAGCATGTAATTCACGCCGAGGTCGCCCGACAGCGTCCAGGAATTGTCCAGCGGCGCATATGAAAGCCCCTTTAAATCCAGGACATCGAGCCCGGCGCGGCGAAGATAACCGGCGAATTCCGAGGGGCGCACGAATTTGCTCCAATCGTGGGTTCCCGGCGGCACCCAACCGAGCACATATTCGGCGGCGAACTTGCCGAGCGCCAGTGATTTCAATGTTCGATTGAGGGTGGCGCCGACAAACACGCCGCCCGGCCGGATCAACTTGGCCGAGACATTGATGAAGGCGCCCGGATCATCGGTGTGCTCGATCACCTCCATCGAAATCACGGCATCGAATTCTTGGGTTCTGGCGGCAAGGTCTTCCGGCGCCGCGTTTTCATAGGCGACGGCAAGCCCGGTTGTGTCGGCGTGGGCGCGCGCGATTTCAATGGCGTCCGGCGAAGCATCGATGCCCATGGCGTCGGCGCCGAGACGGGCCAGCGGCTCGGTGATCAAGCCGCCGCCGCAGCCGATATCGACGACCTTGAGGCCCGATAGCGGATCAGGGCTGGCGGCATCGCGTCCGAAACGAAGGCAAAGCTGGTCGCGGATATAACGGATGCGCGCCGGATTGATCCGATGCAGGGCCTTGAAATCCCCCTCAGAGTCCCACCATTGCCGCGCCAATTCGCCGAAATGGTCCACTTCGGCCCTGGATATGGTGGATTGCGCGCCTTCAATGCGGTCTGCCGGGTTCATTTCCGTGCCTCGAGAATAACCTGCCGCCGACGCCTTCACTTGCCATCGGACAGGCATAAAGAGTATGTATACGCGCGCCCGCACTTCGGCAACTCGGATCCGGACCGCTCTTTGGATTTATCGCCTTCCACCGAGCGGCATTTTTATGCTCTTTAAAGAAATCAAGGGGTATGCGGGCGCGTCATTGGCTTGGTGAGTTGGTATGGCACGAATTGTTGTAAAATTCGGCGGCACCTCGGTCGCCGATATCGATCGCATCAAGAATGCGGCCGGCCGGATCAAGGCGGAAGCGGATCGCGGCGCCGAAGTGGTGGCCGTAGTATCGGCCATGGCCGGAGTTACCAACCAGATGGTCGAACTTACCGACCAGATGGGCAGCCTGTTCGACGCCCGCGAATACGACGTCATCGTATCCACCGGCGAGCAGAGCAACGCCGGTCTGATGGCGCTGGCGCTGCAAACCTTGGGCGTTCAGGCACGCTCCTGGCTCGGCTGGCAGATTCCGATCCGCACTGATGGCGTTCACGGCAAGGCGCGCATCACCGGCATCGAAACCGGCGAATTGGAACGCCGCCTTACCGGCGGCGAGGTTGCCGTCGTGTCCGGATTCCAAGGGCTTGGACCGGATGGCCGGATCACCACTTTGGGCCGCGGCGGATCGGACTTGACGGCGGTTGCGCTTGCCGGCGCGCTTGGTGCCGAACGCTGCGATATCTATACCGATGTCGATGGCATCTACACCAGCGATCCCAGGATCGTAGCCAAGGCGAAAAAGCTCGCCGCCGTCACCTATGAAGAAATGCTGGAAATGGCGTCGTTGGGATCGAATGTGTTGCAAACGCGGTCGGTCGAATTGGCCATGAACCACGGCGTAAGGTTACAGGTGCGGTCCGCGTTTTCCGACGCGCCCGGAACCTTCGTCGTCAAAGAGGATGAAATCGTGGAACAGCAAATCGTAAGCGGTATTTCCGACAGCAAGGACGAAGCCAAAATTACCCTGCTTCGGGTCGCCGACAGGCCTGGCGTCGCGGCGGGAATATTCGGCCCGCTCGCCGATGCCGCCATCAATGTGGATATGATCGTGCAAAACATATCGGAAGACGGAAAAACCGATCTGACCTTCACGGTCGGCAAGGGCGATCTTCAATCGGCGGCGCGGCTATTGCAAAATAACCAAGCCGATATCGGCTACGAACAGCTGGTCCAGGATCCGGACGTGGTCAAGATTTCGGTGGTCGGGGTCGGCATGCGAAGCCATGCCGGGGTCGCCCAGAAAATGTTCCAGACGCTGGCCGAGAAAGGTATCAATATCCAGGTAATCTCGACGTCCGAGATCAAGGTCAGCGTTCTGATTGCCGAGGAATACGGGGAATTGGCCGTGCGCGCGTTGCATGCGGCCTATGATCTCGACACCGATTAGTGGCCCCAAACGGCCGTTGCGAAAAGGTTGAATTCAGCCGCCCGAAAGATATTTAGGTCGGGGTAAGAGGAAACGTCGGAAGCTTCGATATGGCGCGCAGCCCGAACATGTCCGGATCACGCAGGTTGCTGGCGCGCGTCCGCGACACCATGGCCGGTGCCGGGACGGCACAGGAACGCCTCGATGGGATCGCCACCACCATTGCCGCCGATCTTGTCGCCGAGGTGTGTTCGATCTATGTGCTGAGGGCCGGCGAAATCCTCGAACTGTTCGCCAATACGGGCCTGACACCGGAAGCAGTCCATCGGACCAGGCTGAATATCGGCGAGGGGCTGATCGGCATCATCGCCCAGCGCGCCCGGCCAATAGCCCTGACCAACGTACAGGACCATCCCGCCTACGTTTACCGGCCGGAAACCGGCGAGGAACGATACCATTCACTGGCTGGCGTTCCGATCCTCCGCGATGGCCGCGTAACCGGCGTTCTGGCGGTGCAGAACCGGACCCAGCGCCAGTACACAGAGGAAGAGCTGGAAACCCTGGAAACCATCGCCATGGTGGTTGCCGAGATGATCGCCGGCGGCGGCTTGATTTCGGTCGACGAGTTACAGGCCATCGAGGGTTTGACCATGCTGCCGGTCAGCGTCGAGGGCGTCCGCCTCAACGGCGGGCTGGCGATCGGCACCGCCTATCGCCACGAACGGCGCATATCCATCGATAAGCTGGTCGCCGATGACACCGAGGCCGAAAGAATCCGCTTCGGCGGCGCCCTTGGCGAGATGCATGGTGCCATCGACAGGATGTTGGCGGCGTCCGACGTCGCCAGCGGCGGCGAACATCGGGAAATCCTGGAAACCTACCGGATGTTCGCCGAGGATGCCGGCTGGCTGGCACGCATTCACGAAGCCATCGAAACCGGCCTGACCGCCGAAGCCGCCGTCATCAAGGTGCGCAATGATACGCGCGTCCGCTTCCGCCAGCAGATGGACCCCTATCTTCGCGAACGCCTGCACGATTTCGAGGATCTCGCCAACCGCCTGCTCAATCATCTGGCCGGCGATCCGGAAACCGCGCCCAACTCACCGGAAACAAGGGACATCATCCTGTTCGCGCGCAACATGGGTCCGGCCGAGCTTTTGGACTACGACCGCGCGGCGCTCAGGGGTCTGGTCCTGGAGGAAGGTTCGGCCACCACCCATGTCGCGATTGTCGCCAAGGCGCTCGACATTCCGGTGATCGGGCGTGCCGCCGAAGTAATGGCGACGGTCGAAAACAACGATATTGTGGTTCTCGACGGCGATAACGCGGAGGTGCATGTACGCCCGTCGGAGGAAACCCTGCAGAGCTTTAGCGACACCTTGAACGCGCGCCAGCAGCGCATCGCGGCCTACGCATCTCTGCACGACGTGCCCGCCGAAACCAAGGACGGGCTAAGACTGTCCTTGAGCATCAATGCCGGACTTTTTATCGATATCCAGAATATGAAGGATACCGGCGCCGACGGCATCGGGCTCTACCGGACCGAAATCCCGTTCATGGAAAGCAACGATTTTCCCGATGTCGACCGCCAGGCCGAGCTCTATAAACGCGTTATCGATGAATCGGACGGCAGGCCGGTGATATTCCGGACCCTCGATGTGGGCGGCGACAAGGGGTTGCCCTATTGGAAGGTTGACGAAGGCGAAAACCCGGCGATGGGCTGGCGCGCGGTGCGCGTCGCATTGGACCGGCCGGTGCTGCTGCGTCATCAGTTCCGCGCATTGATCCGTGCCGCCGAGGGGCGCGATCTGAGTGTTATGTTTCCGATGATCACCGAGGTCGCGGAGTTCGATTCATTGGTCGCGATCCTGAACCAAGAACTGAAGACGGCTGAAGAGCGCAACCGTAAATTGCCCCGGCTCTTGAAGGTGGGAACCATGCTGGAAGTTCCGGCGCTCGCCTTTCAGATGAAAGCGCTGTTGCAACGCGTTGATTTTGTATCCGTCGGCAGCAACGATCTATTCCAATTCTTGTTCGCAAGCGATCGCGGCAGCCCGCTCCTGGCCGACCGCTACGATCCATTGTCGCCACCGGCGCTCAACCTGCTTGGCGAGTTGGTGCGCCAGTGCGACGAAGCCGGAAAACCGATAAGCCTCTGCGGTGAAATGGCGAGCCGTCCGCTCGACGCGATGGGGCTGGGCGGGCTGGGATTCCGTAATCTGTCGATGACACCATCGGCGATCGGGCCGGTAAAGGCCATGATCAGAAGCCTTTCGGCGAGCGATTTGAAGCGTTACCTGGACACGCTCCTGCAGTCGCACGAACATAGTCTGCGCGAAAAATTGAGAGAATTCGCCGTCGATCATGGTGTGATGATTTAAGTTCGTTAATATTCGGCGCCGCTTATAAAAGAATCTTGTGGGATTCGCGTTTTATCTGTAAATTCACATCTCGAATGAGAGTATTTGGTATTTCGCGAAATATTGTGTGATTGTAGGCGCTTAAGTGAGGCGGCTACATAATTGGTCTGGGTTATTCGGCGCTTGTTTCGGGCGGCTGACCATTTGCAATAAGAAATATTCGCAAATGAGGCCGGAAACGATTCGATGAACGATATGTTACATCATCAAATGGACGCAGAGGCGGGCGCTAAAACCGGCGCCGATGTAGGCGCCTTTCTGCGCGCTTCGCGCCTGCGCTGCGGCGAGGAATTGGCCGATGTCGCCGCCCAGTTGCGTATCCGCTTGGTCTATCTCGAGGCCATCGAGGATGGCCGCTTCGACGCTTTGCCCGGTAACACTTATGCCGTCGGATTCATCCGCACCTACGCCGAATATCTCGGGCTCGATGGCCAGTTGGTGGTCGACCGCTATCGCGGCGAAATCCTGTCCGACGGCGCGGCGCAAGACCTCGCCTTTCCGACCGTCGTCCCGGAAAACGGAATTCCGCGCGTCGCCATCGTGATGGTCGGCCTGCTGGTTGTGGCGGTCGGCTACGGTGCCTGGTATTTCCTGAATACCTCGGACCGCTTCGCGGTGGCGACAGTCGAACCCGTTCCCCAGAAAATTGCCGGCTCGGTCGCGGATAGCGCGGCGGCGGGAACGCCGGTGACGGTACGCCCCGCCAATTTGGGTCAACCGTCCAGTGCCGCCGCCGCTTCGGCCGGCACCGGCAACGGCGAAAAAACCGAGGCGCCGGCGCCGGGTACGGCCGCCACAACCGCCGCAACCGACAGCCTGCCGCCCGCCTCAGAAACCGATAACGCTTCGTCTCAAGACGCAGTCGAAACCGGTACCGGAAGGCTCGCTGCGTCGGCTGTTCAAGATCAGACACCGGAAAAGACGGAAACGGCCCCGATCCCGGAACCGGCCATCCGCCAACAGGCCACGGCACGGACGGCACCAGAAATGCCGCCAGAATCCACACCAGAATCCACACCAGAATCCGCACCAGAAACGCCGCAGACAACCGCCGCGGCACGGCTCGGCGAAAACTCGGCGGTGAGCGAAACGCCGGCGGCACCGGAATCTCAGCCGCAAGTGCAGGCGCCGTCTGAACAAATAGCGTCCGGGCAAACCTCCGGGCCGGCGCAACCCGCGCCGCAAGCTTCGCCCGTAGCGCCCGCATCCGAGCCGGAGCCGGTGGAAGCGACGGCGGCGGCGCCCGAACAACCAGCCCCGGTCCCGGCCGCCAACGAAGCGGCGCCATCCGAAGCGGCGCCATCTGTACCGGCGCCATCTGTACCGGCGACCGAGCCAACAGCCCCGGAACCGGCGGCCCGCGAACCCGCCAGCGAACAGCTTGCCGCGCTTCCCGGCGGATCCGATGCCCGCCAAGGACCGGAGCCGGCGGCAACCGATGCGCCGGCTGCCGGCGATAATAGGGCTGAACCGGAAGCGGCGCCCACGGCGGCCGTTGAAACCGGTGCCGAAGCGCCGCCGCAACCCGCCGCCGAGCCGGCGCCGCGCCAAATCATTATCCGGGCGGTCATCGATAGCTGGATCCAGGTACGCGATATCGATGCCAACCAACTGGTAATGACCCGACTCTTACGCAGCGGCGATACCTATGAAGTTCCGGCACGGCGCGGTCTCAGCCTTCTGACCGGAAATGCCGGCGCCCTGGAAATCGAAGTGGATGGCAAAATCGTTCCCTCGATCGGCCCGGTGGGCACGGTCCGCCGCAACGTGGCCTTGGATGCCGAAAAGCTTTCCAAAGGCACCGCCGTCACCCAATAATCCGAACCGCAGGACAGCGCTTGACGCGGACCCGGCCGCGTTGTTTATCAAACGGTAGCGCCCGCAATTATTTTCAATTCATTTACAGTGTTTAAGGCAAGTTCGGTTCATGGCGTCTCTTAAACCCGTTCGCGGCACCCAGGACGTGCTTCCCAGCGAAAGCCGCCAATTGCGGCGCGTCGAGCGCATCGCCTTCGATGTCGCCGAACTCTATGGCTATGGCGAGATCACGACGCCCATATTCGAATTCACCGAGGTCTTTTCGCGAACCCTCGGTGATACGTCCGACATTGTGACCAAGGAAATGTATAGTTTCGAGGATCGCGGCGGCGATAGCATTACGCTGCGGCCCGAGGGCACTGCCGGCGTTGCCCGCGCCGTCATGTCCGGCGGGTTGCAGCAGGATCTGCCGCTTAAATATTTCTACCGCGGACCCATGTTCCGCTACGAGCGGCCGCAAAAGGGCCGCCGCCGCCAGTTCAATCAAGTCGGTGTCGAACTGATCGGCGTAGCCCAGCCACTTGCCGATATCGAGGTGATCGCCCTCGCCAATCAGTTTCTGGGCCAGCTCGGCGTCGGCGACAAGGTGACCCTGGAATTAAACACTCTCGGCGACGGCGAAAGCCGCGCCGCCTATCGGGACCTCCTGGTCGATTATCTGCAAGGCCGCCAGGATGAACTGTCCGGCGACAGCCGCGAGCGGCTGCAGCGCAACCCGCTGCGTATCCTCGATTCCAAGGATGATGGCGACCGCGGCGTGATCGAGAACGCGCCGGTCTTGACCGATTGCCTCAACGATACGTCGCGCGCATTTTTCGACAGCGTCCGCGAAGGCCTGGAAAAGCTGGGTGTTGCCCACGAAATCAACAACCGGCTGGTGCGCGGGCTCGACTATTATTGTCATACCGCCTTCGAATTCACGACCGATGAGTTGGGCGCGCAGGGAACGGTTCTCGCCGGCGGGCGTTATGACGGCCTATTTCAGCAGATGGGCGGGCGCCAAACGCCGGGTACCGGCTGGGCGGCGGGTGTCGAGAGGCTGGCCCTTTTGACCGGCGAGGCGGACACCGCGAAGCGTCCCGTTGCGGTCGTTCCGGTCGGCAAGGACGCCGAAGCGGCAGCCCTTGATTTGACGCAAAACCTGCGCCGCGCCGGCATCGCGGTGGATCTTGGATATTCGGGTAATATGAGCAAACGCATGAAGCGCGCCGATAAGGTCAATGCCCGCTGGGCGGTATTGCTAGGCGACGATGAACTGGCGCGCGGCGCGGCGACGCTACGAGATATGGATTCCGGAGCCCAATCCGAGGTATCCTTGGATCAGGTTGCCGAACATCTGACCGGAGCGGGAGAATAAACGCGTGACCGACGCCGAAAAACAAGGGAACAGTCCTATCCAGCATTTGATGGTGGTGGGCGCCGACCATCGCTCATCGACGATGATATTGCGCGACCGGCTGTTTCTCGATGCCAGCGAACTGCCGGCCTTTTATGGCCGCCTCAGGCGCGCCGGCCTGGACGAGGTTCTGGTCCTGTCGAGCATTGACCGAACCGAGATTTATACGATCGCCGACGAGCCCCTCGAAACCGGCGACGAAATTCGAAAACTATTGGCCGCCAACGCCGGCGTCAGCCGTTCCGATATCGAGAACCAAAGCTATCTCCTGTCGGGCGGCGAAGCGGTAAAGCACGCCTTCGCCGTCGCCTCCGGTTTGGAATGCCTGGTGATCGGCGATGCGCGTTTCCTAGATCAGGTAGGCACCGCCTACGCTACGGCGACGCGGGAAAACGTGGCCGGACCCGTGCTCGGCCCATTGATGGACGCCGCCATCCAAGTCAGCGAACAGGTCTACAAAAAGACCGGCATCGGGCAGCGCCCGGTTTCCATCTCGGCCGCCGCCGTCGAGGTGGCGCGCGACATACATGGCGATCTGGCGCGCTGCCGGGGCTTGCTTATCGGCGCCGGTGAAATGGGCGAACTTCTGGGGTCCAGCTTTTTGTCCACCGGCCTTGGCGATCTTAACGTCACCCATTCACTGGAAACCCGGGCCGAAGCTATGGCCCAGCAATTGAACTGCCACGCGGTCGCCTTCGACAGCCTGCCGCAAAGGCTGGAAGAAGCCGATATCGTAATCACTTCGGTCAATACGCGGCGCTTCGTGCTGGGCAAGGCAATGGTTGCGGCGGCGTTGCGCGCGCGCCGGCGGCGTCCCCAATTCCTGATCGATACCGGCGTTCCGGGCGATATCGACAAATCCGTGGAATCCATCGAGGATGCCTTTCTTTATACCCTTGATGATCTTGAACGTGTCACCCGCGAGGGCCGGTCGTCACGCGAGGCCGATGCGCAAAGCGCGCGCGATCTGGTGTCCCAGGCAGCCTCCAAATATGCCGACGAACCGGGAAATCCGGAAGCGCCGCGCGCCGAATCCGATAATCTGGAATTAATGCGCCGCAAAGTGCTTGAGGAAGCCGAGGGTGACGCTGACAAGGCAACACGGCTTTTGATCGACCGGTTTTTTCGCGGCAAACGAAACCGCTAACACTTTTACTTGGATAGTCCGATATGCTGGCCGGCAAGCTGACCGACAAGCTGGATAGAGTGATCGCGCGCCATGACGAATTGCGCGATACCCTGGCCTCGGGCGAAAACCTCGATGGCGGCGATTACGGCCGCATGTCCAAGGAACTGTCTGATTTGTCGGTTGTCGTCGAGGCCGTCAACGAATATCGCAGCCAGTTGTCCGAACTGGATGATCTGATTTCGGTCATCGAGGATGCGGATACCGAGCCTGAGATGAAAGACATGATCGGCGATGAGATGCGCGAAATTACCGGCCGGCTGCCCGAATTGGAGCGCCGGGTGCAAATCCTGCTGCTGCCCAAGGACGAAGCCGATGAAAAAGACGCCATCCTGGAAGTGCGCGCCGGCACCGGCGGCGACGAGGCGGCGTTGTTCGCCGCCGATCTGTTCCGCATGTATCAGCGTTTCGCCGAACGCCACGGCTGGACGTCGGAATTGATCAGCCTCAACGAAACCGGGATCGGCGGCTTCAAGGAAGCGGTCATGGGCATCCGCGGGCGCAACGTGTTTCAGCGCCTGAAGTTCGAATCGGGCGTGCACCGCGTGCAGCGCGTGCCCGAAACCGAAAGCCAAGGCCGCGTCCATACCTCGGCGGCGACCGTTGCGGTCCTGCCCGAAGCCGAGGAGGTCGACATCGATATCGACACCGGCGATCTGCGCGTCGATACCTACCGGGCCCAGGGCGCCGGCGGCCAGCACGTCAACAAGACCGACAGCGCCGTCCGCATCACCCACATCCCGAGCAATATCGTGGTCCAGTGTCAGGACAATAAATCCCAGCACAAAAACCGCGCCACGGCGATGAAGCTCTTGCGCGCCCGGCTCTACGAAGCGGAACGCCAGCGCAAAGACAGCGCGCGCGCCGCCGACCGCAAAAATCAGGTTGGCTCGGGCGACCGCTCGGAACGCATCCGCACCTACAATTTTCCGCAAGGGCGGATTACCGACCATCGCATCAGCTTGACCATCTACAAGCTGGACAAATTCATGGACGGCGAACTGGATGAAATGGTCGATGCCTTGATCACCGATGACGAGGCAACCCAGTTGGCGGAATTGGAAGTGTGAGCCCCGTGAATCTAGGCACCCTCATGGGCAAGACGACCGAAACCCTGGCCGCCGCCGGGATCGAAGCGGCGCGCCTGGAGACCGGCCTATTGGTGGAACATGTGACCGGTTTTGGGCGCATGGCGGCGCTGGGCGCGCCGGAGCGCGCCATCGAAACCGCCGCCTCCGCCGCCGTTGCCAAGCTGGCGGCGCGCAGAACGCGGGGCGAGCCCTTGGCCTATCTCATCGGAACGCGCGAATTTTGGAGCCTTGATTTCCTGGTCACGCGGCAAACGCTGATTCCCAGACCCGACAGCGAATGCCTGGTCGAAGCGGCCCTCGCCAATCGCGCGCGATTGCCGGACCGGCCCCGCATACTCGATCTCGGCACCGGCACCGGTTGCCTGCTTCTGGCGCTGCTCAGCGAGTTCAAAGATGCCACCGGCGTCGGCGTCGATATCGATGCCGGCGCCGCCACCGTCGCCCGCGCCAACGCCGAGCGGCTGGGTTTTTCGGATCGGGCGCGCATCCTTTGCGGAAATTGGGCGGATTGCCTGAACAGCGGCACCAAGCCAGGCGAATTTCACATTGTCGTCTCCAATCCGCCCTATATTTCGGCTGATGAATGGCCGGATCTGGCGCCGACGGTTCGCGAATTTGAGCCGCCCCGGGCACTGCTTGGCGGGACCGACGGCCTTAACGCCTATCGCCAGATCGCCGGGCGCCTGCCCGGCCTATTGGCGCCGGGCGGGCTCGCGATCCTGGAAATCGGAGCCAGGCAGGCCCACCAGGTTGCCGAAATCCTTAAATTTGAGGGACTTAAGGTTCAAAAACCGCTAAAAGACCTTGCCGGTCACGACCGTTGCCTTTTAGCAACACTAAAAAAACATGATATTTAGGTAAAAAAAGGTTTGAAAAGATGGCTGGGATAACTAGGTTCAAATTGTGGGGATTGCGCGGGATAGGAAGTATCCCGCTCCGTTTGACGGAAAAAAACTCCGCTCCTTAATGCCGATGGAAACCGAGGGAATTGCGCCAAGATGGCGCGCGGTTAGCAGTTATGCGGCGGGGACCGGACAAATCAAATTAGAGCAATGAAGTAAGGGTAACATGAAGCAAAGCTCGAATTCTCGGCGGCCGCGCGGCCGTGGAAATGGTAAACGGCAATCGAAAAACAACAGCTTTGACAGCAACGGGCCAGAGGTCCGGGTTCGCGGCAGCGCGCAGCAGGTCTATGAGAAATACCTCACCCTCGGGCGCGACGCGATGGCGTCGGGGGATCGCATCTCGTCCGAGAATTATTTCCAGCACGCGGAACATTATTTCCGTGTCCTCGGCGCCCAGGAAAACGGCGACGGGCGCGATGGACGCGACGGGGGACGCGACGGGGGACGCGATGGCGGGCGCGGCCGGCGAAACCGCAATCAGCAGCAGCAGGAAGCGCCATCCCAGGGTAATCCGCAGGACAGCTCGGCAAGCGCTACACCTGAAAGCAAGCCGGAAACCGCTAAAACAACCATCCAGGAACCGGCCACGGCCGATTTGGCGGGCAGCGAACAGCCCAGCGTCGATATACCGCCGGGCGATGGCGAAGCGGTGGTCGAGAGGACAAATGTGCCACAACCGGCGGAACAGCCGGAAGCGGCCGCCGATAGCGCCGAAGCAGCCACCAACGATGCCGATACGGCATCCGATAACGAAGACAGCGACCGCGATAGCGCCGTCGCTTAATCTACTTCGATCAAATCCCCGATTTCCAAAGCTCCCCCGTCGCTGACGCGGGCGTAGAGTCCCATATCCATATGCCCGTAGCTGTCCATCAGCGTTTTCGGAATGTGCATGTCGCGGCGCGCCGTTTGCGGATCGACATCGGTAGCCGCGCACCGCGGAATGCGGTCGATAACCTCCAGGGCGCAATCACCCACCGTCAAATTTCGTCCCAGCCATTCGAACTCGGCCCAGGCCGGCGCGCCCTGAAAATAGATGTTGGCGCGGAAACGCAGCGGATCGACGGTGCGCCCCACCACTTTCGACAGCGCATCCACCGACGCCAGATTGATCAACGAAACCACCTTGGCCGGCTTGTCGGAAAATGTGTGGCCGGGCGCGTGCGCCAGGTCCGGCGCCGACGCCGCGCCCGATCCCAAAAACGGTTTGAAAAAAGCGGTTATCGCGGCGCGCCCCTCATCGCTCTCAACCGATGCCTCGAGGCGCGTGACGCCACCCTCGGAAATCAGCAGCGTCTTTGTTGCATCATCGAACGCGGTGTCCAGTGACGCCAATGCCTCGTCGCGCATCAGCATGAGGAAATGGGTTTTCGGCAAATGCGCAGGCTTCGATGCATCGAACGGCGCGCCGGGACGCGCCAGGGCATAGGCGCGGTCGCCGGGCAGGCACTCGCCGGCCTCTAAATTTACCGTTTGCAACGGTTCCGGCGACAACCCCTTAATTGGATAGCGGTAGATATGTTCGACTATAATAGGCATGGCAAAAGCATTACCAGTCTTGCGGCCAATTTGAAACGCGCCATATAAATAGACCGTGATCGACGATCCCGCTCATCGAAGGGGCGGAACCGGTCGCGGGAAAGGATTAGAATGGATTTTGAAAAATATACCGAGCGCGCGCGCGGTTTCATCCAATCCGCCCATTCCGCCGCTTCCGGAGACAATCAGCAACAGCTGACGCCCGAACATCTCTTGAAGGTGCTCCTGGAAGACGGCGAAGGCCTGGCGGCGGGGCTGCTCGCCGCCTCTGGCGCGGACGCCGCCCAATGCCTCGCCCAAGTTACGGAAGCGATCAAACACCTGCCCCGTGTCGAAGGATCGGGCGCCGGTCAGGTTTACGTGTCCTCGGAAACATCGAATGTCCTGAAACGCGCCGAGGAAATCGCCGAGAAAGCCGGCGACAGCTACGTCACCGTCGAACGCATGCTCTTGGCGCTGGCGCTGGTGCCCGGAACCAAGGCCCACGAAATCCTGGCAAAGGCCGGGGTGACACCGCAAAAACTGAACCAAGCCATTGAGGAAGTGCGCAAGGGCCGCACCGCCGATACGCCGACCGCCGAAAACGGCTACGACGCGCTCAATAAATTCGCCCGCGACCTGACCGAGGAGGCGCGCGAAAGCAGGCTCGACCCGGTCATCGGCCGCGACGAGGAAATCCGGCGCACGGTCCAGGTCCTGGCGCGGCGCACCAAGAACAACCCGGTGCTGATCGGCGAGCCCGGTGTCGGCAAGACCGCCATCGTCGAGGGCCTGGCCCAGCGCATCGTCAATGGCGACGTGCCCGAGGCCTTGAGCCGCAAGCGGCTGATGGTTCTCGATCTGGGCGCGCTGTTGGCCGGCGCCAAGTTCCGGGGCGAGTTCGAGGAAAGGCTGAAATCGGTGCTCAGCGAAGTCATCGAATCCGACGGCGAAGTCATTCTCTTTATCGACGAAATGCACACCCTCATCGGTGCCGGCGCGGCGGAAGGGGCGATCGATGCCTCCAACCTGTTGAAGCCGGCCTTGGCGCGCGGTGAGCTGCATTGCGTCGGCGCCACCACCCTCAACGAATACCGCCAGCATGTGGAAAAGGACGCGGCGCTGGCGCGGCGCTTCCAGCCGGTGTTCGTGGCCGAACCCAGCGTCGAGGACACCATTTCGATCCTGCGCGGGGTCAAGGAAAAATACGATCTGCACCACGGCGTGCGTATCACCGACGGCGCCCTGGTTTCGGCGGCCACCCTATCGGCCCGCTACATCACCGACCGTTTCCTGCCCGACAAGGCCATCGATTTGATGGACGAGGCGGCCAGCCGGCTGCGCATGGAGGTCGATTCGAAGCCCGAGGATATCGACGAATTGGACCGCCGCATCATCCAATTGAAGATCGAACGCGAGGCATTGAAAAAGGAAAGCGATCAAGGCTCGCAGGACCGGCTGGAGAAGCTGGAAGTCGAACTGGCAGAGCAGGAAGAGGAAAGCCACCGCCTGACCCGGCAATGGCAGGCCGAAAAAGAGGAAATCGCCGAAGCCCACAAGATCAAGGAACATCTGGACCAGGCACGGATCGAGCTGGAAAAGGCGTTGCGCGACGGCAAACTGGAACAGGCGGGCGAATTGCAATACAGCCTGATCCCGGGGTTGGAGGCAAAGCTTGCCGCCGCCGATGAGGCCGAGCACCGCGACATCGTTCAAGAGGCGGTCACCGACGAACATATCGCCGCCATCGTTTCACGCTGGACCGGCATTCCGGTGGACAAAATGCTGCAAGGCGAGCGCGAAAAGCTGGTGCAGATGGAAGACCGTCTCGCTGAACGGGTGATCGGCCAATCGGAAGCCCTGGCGGCGGTTTCCAATGCCGTGCGCCGCGCCCGCGCCGGGCTGCAGGATGCGGCGCGGCCCCTGGGATCGTTCCTGTTCATCGGCCCCACCGGCGTCGGCAAGACCGAACTGACCAAGGCGCTGGCCGCCTTCCTGTTCGATGACGAAAGCGCCATGCAGCGCATCGACATGTCGGAATACATGGAAAAACATTCGGTGGCGCGGCTGATCGGTGCGCCGCCCGGCTATGTCGGTTACGACGAAGGCGGCGCCCTGACCGAAGCCGTCCGCCGCCGGCCCTATCAGGTGATCCTGTTCGACGAGGTGGAAAAGGCGCATCCGGACGTCTTCAACATCTTGCTGCAGGTTCTCGACGACGGCCGCCTGACCGACGGCCATGGGCGCACCGTCGATTTCCGCAACACGCTGATCATCCTGACTTCCAACCTCGGCGGCGATATCCTGGCGGCCCAGGACGAGGGCCATGATTCGATAGAGGTCCGGGACGAGGTGATGGAGGTGGTGCGTGCCGCCTTCCGGCCCGAATTCATCAACCGGCTGGACGAGATCATCCTCTTCCACCGCCTGTTCCGCGAACATATGGACGGCATTGTCGATATCCAACTGGCGCGCCTGGTCGCCCGCCTGGAGAGCCGTAATATCGCGCTCGAACTGGACGGCCCGGCGCGCGCCTGGCTGGCCGATGCCGGCTATGACCAGGTCTACGGCGCCCGCCCCCTGAAACGGGTGATCCAGCGCAACCTGGAAAACCCGCTGGCCAGCATGATCCTGGATGGCTCCATCCAAGAGGGCGAAACCGTGCATATCGGCGCCGGCACCGACGGACTGACCATAAACGGCCAGGAGATCGAGGCGGAAGCGGCCTGAATCCAGAGCGGTTCCGGATTGATAGGATCCATTTGACCGGGATGATTTTGCCCCTATGTTGGTCCCCTAAAGGTTCCCGGCCCCTTGCATTGTTCCACATACGTTCTATATCATGTCTCTGCTCTTTAACATCGTGAATAAGGAAGTTTGACGGAGCGCCCAAGGGGCGCGAACCGAGGGGTGCCGCCCGTCTCCGATGCCCTCCCGCTCAAGCCATGCGGTTGCCGCATGGCCGGCTGCCGGTTTTGGCGGGTTGGGCGGGGGGCGGCCAAGCTTAAATGTCCCCAAAAGGGTATGAATGGGTATAAAAGGGTAGGATGTCCATGACGAAAACCGGTGTCGCATGTCGCATCGGCCATGCGTATTGGGCATGGCCGGGGGCCGGCGGTCTCTAAGTTCAAGGCCCATATCAAGCGCCTGAAACCCGTACCGCCGATGCCATGCGCCAGATTAAATCGGAACCGCCCTAGGCTGGCATTCGTCGAAGCGGTTGCATTCCCTCATATATCGGATATCCATTCCTACCGCCGCGCCTCTCGATGCGGCTTGATCCGCCGAGTAGACCCCATGACCGATGCCGTCCAACCGCCAAGTCCGGCGGCCAATGCCAATTACCGGGGCGCCCTCTACGTCATAGCGGGCGCCTTTCTCCTCACTGTCATGGCCTCCCTGGCAAAATTTTTGGGCGATTCCCTGACGGTGCCGATGATGGTGTTCATGCGCTTCCTGGCCGGATTTATTTTTCTGTTGCCTTTCATCTGGCGGTTCGGTTTCGCCAATCTCAAGACCGGCAGGTTCAAGCTGCATCTGGTGCGGGGTTCGGTCGGTTTCCTCGGCAATATGGCGATGTTCTTTTCGATCGTGCATATCGTCATGGCCGACGCCATCACCATTCAGTTTTCGCGGCCCCTGTTCACCGTGCTTCTGGCCGGCCTGTTCCTGGGCGAGGTGGTCGGCGGGCGGCGGGCGAGCGCCGCGATTATCGGTTTTCTCGGCATCCTGATCATCACCAGGCCGTTCGGCGAGGGTTTCAGCCCGTGGTACTTTTCGGCGATCGGCGGCGCCGTGACGGCGACCATTGTCGTGCTAGTGGTCAAGGTCTTGAGCCGGACCGAGCATACCATGGTGATCATTTTCTATTTCACCGCCACCACCACCGTCTTGTCGGCGATCCCGGCCCTGATTTTTTGGCAGACACCGACGCCGACCGAGTTGGTGATCCTGATGCTGATGGGCGCCCTCGGCGTCTTCGGCCAAACCCTCTTCACCCACGGTATCGGATTGGGTGAAACCAGCTTCGTGCTGCCCTTTGATTACCTGCGCATCGTTTTCGCCTTCGCAATCGGACTGATCTGGTTCGCCGAGTTTCCGCCCGGATGGAGCTATCTCGGCGCCGCCATCATCATCGTCAGCAGCTATTACCTGCTGCGCACCGAACGCGCGCGCCGAAGCATCTGATCGCGGCGCCTGGCGCGCCTGATGGATTGGTCCCGGCAGTAATGCTAATATGCTAACGATCTGAATCTGGATAAACGGTGAGGAGGTTGGCATGCGGCGCATGATCTCGGTGGCGGCGGCGCAGTTAGGTCCGATCAGCCGCGATGACAGCCGCGCGTCGGTCATCGCAAGGCTTTTGCATCATATGCGCAGCGCCCACGCCAAGGGCTGCGAACTGGTGGTCTTTCCCGAGCTTGCCCTGACCACATTTTTCCCGCGCTGGATAATCGAGGACGAAGACGAGCTCGATTCCTATTGCGAAAGCGAAATGCCGTCGCCGGATACCGAACAATTGTTCGACGAAGCCAAAAAACTGGGCATCGGGTTTTATCTCGGCTATGGGGAAATCGACCGGGCTGAGGGTCGCAAACGCCGCTTCAACACCGCCATCCTGGTCGATGGCAATGGGCGGATCATTCATAAGTACCGGAAGATTCACCTGCCCGGCAGGGCTGAGCCGGATCCGAACTACGCCATTCAGCATCTGGAAAAGAAATATTTCGAAGTCGGCGATCTGGGCTTCACCGCCGTTCGTGCCTTCGGCGGCGTCCTCGGCACCTGCATCTGCAACGACCGGCGCTGGGCGGAAACCTACCGGGTCCTGGCGCTCCGGGGTGCCGAGATGGTGGTCCTCGGATACAACACGCCAACCCGCTCTTTTTGGGAAGAGCATGAGAACCCGCTTTCCGATTTTCACAACCGCCTCAGCATGCAGGCCGGCGCCTATCAGAACTGTATGTGGGTGGTGGGCGTCGCCAAGGCCGGTATCGAGGACGGCGCCGGCCTGATCGGCGGCAGCTGCATCGTCGCGCCGACCGGGGAAATCGTCGCCCAATGCACGACCCGCGAAGACGAGTTGATCACCGCCGACTGCGACCTGGACCTGGCC
The DNA here is from genome assembly GCA_002687515.1 of Rhodospirillaceae bacterium. Classification (GTDB taxonomy): domain Bacteria; phylum Pseudomonadota; class Alphaproteobacteria; order Rhodospirillales; family UBA2165. The sequence continues at coordinate 22,051 of NZAK01000059.1, read as the reverse complement.
GCCGGATTGAAACAGAACCTACTGAATTTCGAGGTCAACCGGCAGATCGACGCCTACCGCCCGATCACCGAACAGGCCGGGATCACGCCGCCGCCCGAGGAATAGTTTGAATAAAAGTCCCTCGCTTCGCTCGGTGTACTTTTATTCAGGTATGACCAAGGAGAAAAGAAGGCTTGGTGCGGCCCTGCGCCTTTTTTTCGCATGGTGATAATTGCAGGCCTTTGGGCAAAGTTGCCCAAAGGCCTGCAATTCCGTACCGGCCCGATCAGAGATCGGACCGGGATATCATGCCAAATTCGTTCGCTGAGTCGCCTCAAGGACGAATTTATCCATATTAAATCGGTAAAAAGTACACTGAGCGCAGCGAAGGACTTTTTACCGGAGAACTACAAGCTCCCTGAGGCGCCGCGCGGCAAATATTCGCCGCCGCCCTTTTGGCCCAGCCAGCTTTGCCCGTCGACGATCAACTCGCCGCGCAAAAACACCTTTTTGACGCGCCCCGTCACTTCGCGCCCCTCGAACAGGCTGTAATCGACGCGGCTGTGATGTTCGGCGGCGCGGATGGTCCAGCTTTCTTGGCCATCGAACAGCACCAGATCGGCGTCCGAGCCGACGGCGATGGTGCCCTTCTTCGGGAACAGGCCGAACAGCTTGGCCGGACCGGTCGCGGTCAGTTGCACGAACCGGTTGAGCGAAATGCGCCCCTGCCCGACGCCGCCCGAAAAAATCAACGGCATGCGCGTTTCCACGCCGGGCGCGCCGTTGGGGATGCGGGCAAAGCTATCGCGCCCAACCTCCTTGGAATATTTGAGGCCGTGGGCATGCTCGGTAAAACAGAACGGGCAATGGTCGGTGGACACCACCTGCAGATCGTCGCTGGCCAGCCCGCGCCACAGCGCGTCCTGGTGCGATTGGGCGCGCAAGGGCGGTGACATGACATACTTGGCCGGTTCGAACCCGGGCTTGTCATATTCCGCTTCGGTCAGGAACAGGTAATGGGGGCAGGTTTCGGCGAATATGGGGACACCCCGGTCGCGCGCCTCGGTGATGTTGTCGAGCGCTTCGCTGGCCGACACATGGACGATATAGAGGGGCGCTTCGGCCAGCTCGGCGATGCGGATGGCGCGGTGCGTAGCTTCGCCCTCGGTGGAACTGGGCCGCGTCAGGGCGTGGTAGATGGGATCGTTGTGGCCCTCGGCGACGGCTTCCTCGACCAGGGTGTCGATGATCAGGCCGTTTTCCGCATGCACGCAGGAGAGCGCGCCATTGTCGCCGGTCATGCGTAATATTTTGAGCAACTGGCCATCGTCGATCAGCAATTCGCCGGGGCGCACCATGAACATCTTGAAACTGGTTATGCCTTCATCGGCGAGAAGCGATTTCATGTCGATCAGGGTCTGTTCGTTGAAATCGACAATGATCATATGCGCCGCGACATCGATGGCGGCGCCGGCCGCCCGCTGGCGCCAATCGGCAAACCCGGCGATCGGGCTCGCGCCTTTGTCCTGCTTGGCGTAATCGATCAAAGTGGTGGTGCCGCCGAAAGCCGCTGCCATGCTGCCGGTCTCGAAGGTATCGACCGTGTTGGCGGCGCCGACGGCGGCTTCCAGATGGGTGTGCACATCGATGCCGCCGGGCATCACCAGAAGACCGCTGGCATCGTGAATTTCGGTATCCGCGCCGACATCGATGGCTTCACCGATCATGCGGATGCGGCCGCCGGAGACCAGAATATCCGCCGTATAATCATCGGATGCGGTAATGATGCGACCCTGGCGGATCAGGATATCGGACATTTGGACCTCCCTCGTGTGCCGCTTTCACAAACCTTATCAAAATGACTCGCCGAATTCGCTCTTAAGTTTTTGCAGTGCATTGCGGAACCCATCGATGGTGGCGGCGGCCTCATCAGCGCCATGCACCGCCGATGTCCAGCCGCTGAAGCGCGGCGTCAGATCAACACCGTTCAGCAGCATCGCGAGGCGCAGCTTGGACATCAGCTCGGCGTCCGCCCGCACCAATTCGTCGGGATCGACGGTATGGGGATCGAAATGGTTGGCTATCAACGGTCGCTTGTCCACGTTGGTGAAAAGATAAAAGCCCGAATATTCGCCATAGACCGCCCACGGGATCGACAATTCAGCCAAGACGCCGTTCAACCGCTGGCGCAAATCGGCGGCGAAAGCGTTGGCGCGCCCGCAGGCATCGGATTCCGAGATGATGCGAAGCGCGGCAATGCCGGCGGCGGCACTCACGGGATTGGCGTTGAAGGTGCCTTGATGGCCTATTTTCTCGGTTTCGGTTTCGGCACTTGCCGTGAAATCAAGCTGATCCATGATCTCCTTGGCGCCCACCAGTGCCCCGCCGGGCAGGCCGCCGGCGGCGATCTTGCCGAGGGCGGTCAGGTCGGGAAGCACGCCGAACAGGCCTTGCGCGCCGCCCGGCGCGACACGGAAGCCGGTGACCACCTCGTCGAATATCAAGACGACATCGCGCGCCGCCGTTTCCTGGCGCAGGAACGCTAGAAATTCAGGATCAAGCGGCGTGCGGCCGAAATGGGCGCCGGTCGGCTCGATAATCACGGCGGCGATGTCCGGCTCGGCGGCAAGGGCGCTGCGCGTCGCTTCCCGGTCGCCGGGCGCTACCGTAATCGAGGCCGCCGCCACTTCAGGCAGCACCCCGGGCGCCGGGGTGCCGTCGAAATGGGCGCTATAGCCGGCGACCATATGATCGTGCCAGCCGTGGAAATGGCCCTTGAAGCGGACAAACTTGGTGCGTCCCGTATGCGCCCGGGCAAGGCGCAAGGCCAGCAATGTCGCCTCCGTGCCCGAGGCCGTGAAGCGCACCCGCTCGGCGCTCGGCATCAGCGACTGGATCAGCCCGGCCCAGGTCACTTCCAATCGATGGCTGCCGCCGAGATGGCTGCCGGCGCGCATCTGCGCTTGGGCCGCCTTGACCACCTCGGGGTGGCCGTGGCCCAGGATCAGCGCCCCGTGGCCGATGAAGTAATCGACATAGCGATTGCCATCGACGTCCCATTTATGGGCGCCCTCGGCCCGCTCCAGATACAAGGGATGGGGATGCTGATGGCGGATGTCATGGGTGATACCGCTGGGAAACCGGCTCCGGGCATCCTCGTAAAGCCGCGCCGATCCCTTGGTCCGCTCGCTATAGGCTTCGACGATGCCGCTTTCCGCAATCGATGCCGCTTGATCCGGCATTCCTTCACCTTCGAGAATGTTCGCCCCTGCCGCGCCCTATAGTCTAGACTATAAGGCGCCGCCATCACCAGTGCGGGCACGGGCTATCATGAAACTTCTGATCGTCAACCCCAATACGACGGTGTCGCTGACCGAACGCATCGCCGGCATCGCCCGGCGGTGTGCAAACCGGGATACCGAAATTATTGCGGCAACGGCGCCGTACGGCGCCGCCTATATTTCATCGCCCGCCGAAAGCGCCGATGCGGTCGATGCGGTGCTGGAAGTGTTGGCCGGGCATGAAGGTGGATTCGATGCGGCGGTCATTGCCTCATCCAGCGATTCCGGATTGGGCGCGGCCCGCCGGTCGACGCCGAGGCCGGTGACCGCCATGACCGTAGCGGCCTTGCATTTTGCCTGCCAATTGGGGGCACGGTTTTCGTTCATCTGTTTTCAGGAAACCGGGCTTACCCTGATGCCGAAACTGGCGGCCGATTACGGCTTGCAATCGCGCCTGGCGGGGGTCCGCCTGGCTTGCCATCTGGAGGGTGGCGCGGCGCCCGATGCGGATGACCTCAACCGCTCGATCTTGGCAGCCGGCCGTGCGGCAATCGAAGATGACGGCGCCGATGTACTGATCGTTGGCGGGGCGGCGGCGGCCGATCAAGTCGACGAGTTTTCGGACAGCCTCGGCGTGCCGGTGCTGGACGGCATCACCTCGGCGGTAAAAATGGCGGAGGCATTGGCGGTGATCCAAAGGCCCGGATGAACGGTTACCGGGCTTCCACCCTGCAAAGTTCACGGATCGATGATATCGTTATCCCGGCGCACCATGAATTATTTATGGCGCTCGAGGAAATCGGCGGCCGCCGACGCCACCGCTTCGGGCCGGTCGGCATCGACCGCGTGCGCCGCGTCGGAAATCATCATCAGATGGCAGTTGGGCAAAAGTTCGGCATAGATATCGGCGACCTCGGGCGGCATCACCTTGTCCTCGGTGCCGAAGCAGGCGAGCACCGGAATCTGCAATCCGCCGAGGGCGGTTTCGAAAGCTTCGTCCCGGGGCGGGCCCATGACGCGGCCGACCAGCGCATGCTGCTTTTCGAGGACGCCGGCGGGATATTTGGGAAGGTCCGGATGCTGATCGGGATGAGCGTGCAAGGCGGCCTTCATGTCGGCGGGGCTGCCAGCGGGCGGCGGCGCGTCCGAGAGCCGAATGGCGGCCGGCGCCAACAGCACCAGCGCCTTGATCTTTTCGGGGTCCTGCAGGCCCATGGTGAGCACCACCTTGCCGCCGAAGGACATGCCCATCAGGTTGTATTCATCGATGCCGATGGCGGCGACGGCGGCCCTCAGGCTGGATGCCAGATCATCCATGTTTTTCGATCTCTCGTTGGCGGCGGACAAGCCGAAGCCCGGAACCTCGATGGCGACGACCCGGTAGCTTTCGCTCAAGATATCGTGGGCGCGCGACATCCGCACGCCGCTGGCGCCGTGGATATAAACCAGCGGCGCGCCGTTGCCGGCCTCCAGGTATCTGATATTGAAGCCGTCGGCTTCGACATGGGATTCGGTGAATGCGGCGCTGGGCGCCGCGGCTGTTGAATTGTTCATCGCTAATCAACCTCGGTGATATCTATGTGGACCTCGTGGCCTCGCTCGGCATCAAACAGGCCGGGATTAATATTCACCCACCATCGGCCATTTTTGATCCCCCCCTTATTCAACGAGTTCAACGGGTCTGTATTATAGACGTTACCATATTATTGATCGGTCGAGCAGGCAGCGACCGTCCCGCATTGGATGGCGGGTCTCATTCCATGTCGATGACGCTGCCGGTCATGAACGATGCCCGCTCGGACGCAAAAAACACCACCAGGTCGGCCACTTCCTCGGGCTCGGCCGGCCGTCCCAGGCGCGAATTGGCCGGCAGTTCGCCGTGCCGTTCCGGATCGCCAAATTCCTTTTCCGCCGTCAGCCGGCGCAGATACATCAGCCGGTCGGTCAGGGTCGGGCCGGGATTGATGCAGACGACGCGCACCCCCTGCCCGGCGCCGGCGACCCCAAGGGAGCGGGAAAAGTTGATCAGCGCGGCATTGCCGGTGGCGCCGGCAACATAGTCGGGCATCGCCAGCTTGCCAGCGATGCCGGCCACGTTGATGATGACGCCGGTTCCTTTTTTGCACATGACGGGAAAGATCATGCGCGCCATATCGATATAGCCGAACACCTTCAATTCCCAGGCCTGGCGCCAGACATCGTCGCTCAAATCGGTGATATTGCCGCCCGGTATGGCGCCCGCATTGTTGATCAGAATATCCAAATCGCCCACATCCTTGACTAGACCGGCGCGCCCGTCCGTTTCGCTGAGATCGGTCGCATAGGTATTGACCGCCACGTTGTAGCCCGCGGCGATGTCATCCCGCGCTTTTTCCAAATCCGCCGCCGTGCGCGCCGCCAGATGCAGGTTACAGCCTTCTGCCGCCAGCGCCTTGGCGCAGGCCAGCCCGATACCCTTCGATCCGCCGGTCACCAGCGCCCAACGTCCATTGAGGTTAAGCTCCATCACGCTCTCCCATAGAGGATTGATATGCCGGTTCAGTCATCGAGCGGCATACTGCCGTCGGCGGGCAGTTCCTGAAAACTGTTCAACACCATGGCGACCGATGTGTAATAGCCGAGGACAGCGATCAGTTCGACCACTGTTTTTTCTCCAAACTCGGCGAGCGCGGCGGCGTAGGTTCGGTCCGACACCGCCTTGGTTTCGATCAGCTCGGTCGAGAAATCGTAGAGGACTTCTTCGTCCTGGTTTTCGAATTCGGGGCGTTGGCGCTTGGCGATGGCGTCGGCGACGGCTTCGTTAAGGCCGGCCTCCAGCGCCAGCGGCTTATGTGCCCACCATTCGATCTGCGCCGTCCATTGACGCGCGATGATGAGGATCGCCAGTTCCGAAAGACGCGGCGGCAAGGACGTCGAGAAACGGCAGAAGGCGCCCAGCCTTTGCGCCAAACCGGCTAGTTCGGGGCTGCGGAACCAAGCGTTCATCGGCCCGACAATGCGGGTACGCGGACCGGCGAGAATGTCGTCATGGGCACGCTGCTGCGCCTCGGTCATTTCCTCGTAGGCGAGCGTCTTCAATCTGGCCATCTGGCTGTATTCTCCCGGTTGGGTTTCACTTTACGCAATTGTTCAGCAAATTTTCACCGCAAACAAGGCATGCGCGGATGGATGGCGGGGGCCGGCACCCTTATCTATTTGTCGCGGCTCGGGAAATGTAGGAACATACAGCGGCGAACCATAAAACATAAACCGGGGTAGCCTTGACCGACATTTTGCAGAATTTCTTTTACCCCAAGGCGGTGGCCATCATCGGCGCCGCCGCCGATCCTTCGAAGATCGGCGGGCGGCCGTTGCAGCAGTGCCTGGAACCGGGGTTCCAAGGGCAGGGTTCATTGCCGCGGATGCGTCAATTAGGTGGAACGCGAAATATGGAAACCACAAAGTAAAAGGAGAAAGAAGATGGCCAAATCCAAGGAACTCGCCTGCGTCAAATACGAGATCGACGATGAAGGCATCGCCTGGGTGATGTTCAATCGCCCGGAAAAGCGCAACGCCATGAACCCGGAACTGCACTACGATATGGAAGAGGTGATCGCCGAATTGGAAACCGACGACGACGCCAAAATCATCGTCCTCACCGGGAGCGGCGAAAGCTGGAGCTCCGGCATGGATCTACGCGAATTTTTCCGCGCCACCGACAACGATCCGGCGGCCCGCTTCAAAGCACAATGGGCGCATCGCCATTGGGCGCAATATGTGGCCACCTCGCAGAAGGCGACCATCGCCATGGTCAACGGCTTCTGCTTCGGCGGCGCCTTCTGCTCGCTGGCCGCCTGCGACATCGTCGTCACCGCCGATGACGCCACCTTCGGCCTGTCCGAGATTAACTGGGGCATCCTGCCGGGCGGCAACGTCTCCAAGGTCTTCGCCGATCTTGCCAATCACCGCAACGCCATGTTCTACGCCATGACCGGGCGTACCTTTGATGGCATCAAGGCAGTGGAGATGGGCATCGCCACCTTGTCCGTGCCCAAGGACAGGCTCAAGGACGAAGTGACCACCATCGCCCGCGAATTGATGGAAAAATCACCGGTGGTGCTCGCCTACACCAAGCAGGCGATGAGCAATGTCGGCGATATGGACATGAACATGGCCTACGAATATCTGGCCACCAAGGGATTGGCGCTGCGCGCCATCGATCCCGGTGGTACGCGCGAGCGCGGTATGACCGAGTTCCTCGATAAAAAGACCTACCGCCCCGGCCTGGGTCCGGTCAGTCTGGAAGACGAATGACGCGAATTGGCGGAAGCAACGCCGTGAACAGGAGATAAGCCGATGCAGACCGTACTCAGCGAAGACCAGGCGCTGATCCGCGAAAGCGCCCAGCGCTTCGGCGCCGATCACGGCGGTGGAGACCGGCTGCGCGCCCTGCGCGACGGCGCCTCCGGGTTCGACCCTGAGGACTTGGGCGACGCCGGCGGCGATGGCTGGCTCGCCCTGTTGGCGCCGGAAAGTGCCGGCGGCGCCGGGCTCGGCGCGCTGGAACTGTGCCTGGTGGCGGAACAGGCCGGCCGCGCGCTGGCCACCTTTCCGCTGGTGCCGGCGGCGGCCGGCGTCCTCGCCCTGGCCGAGGGCGGTGAAAGCTTTGCCGAACTCCTGGCCGGCGCCATCGCCGGCGAGGCGCTGATCGGCCCCGCCCTGCAAGGCGACAGCCGGGGCGATGCCGCGCACCCGGTCGGCCTAACCGGCGGCAGCGGCGGCGATTTGAAGCTATCCGGCCGCCTGATGGCGGTGCCGGCGGCGGCAAACGCGGATGGTTTCATCGTCGATGCCGGCGAAGGCGAAAGCCGTGCCCTGGTGCTGGTCGAGGCCGATGCGCCCGGCCTTTCCGCCGAGGCCGCGCGAAACATCGATGGCAGCCCGTTGGGCGTCGTTAGCTTGGGCGAGGTACCGGTTGCCGAGGCGGCGGTGCTGGCCCGGGGCGATGCCGCGGCGCTCTTACGCCGGCGGCTGGATACGGTCATTCAATTGGGCCTGTCGGCGGAGCTGATCGGAGTGATGGACGCGGCCCAGGAAATGACCAATGAATACCTGAAGACCCGCAGCCAGTTCGGGCGCACCTTGAGCGCCTTCCAGGCGTTGCAGCACCGCGCCGTCGATAACTTCATGTTGGTGGAATCGGCTCGCGCCCTGGTCTTCGAGGCCGCCGGCTTTTCGGACCGGGACGACGGCCACGCCGATTGGCTGGCCTCGGCGGCCAAGGCCAAGGCCGGGCCGGCAGTGATCGAGGTGTGCAATTCCTGTATTCAACTGCATGGCGCCATCGGCTTCACCGACGAGCATGATATCGGGCTCTATTTAAAGCGCGCCATGGCGGTGTCGGCGCTCTATGGCCCACCGCCGGCGCATCTGAAACGTTATACGGAGCATGCATTATCGGCGCACAACGACGCCGACGCCGAGATTCCCCACTTCCGCGTCGATAGCGATGACGAAGCCGCGTTCCGCCAAGACGTGCGCGTTTGGCTGGAAAAGGCGCTGCCGGAAAGGCTGCGCAACCTGCCGACGCGCCCAAACGCCGAAGATTCCATGTGGTGGCACAAGCAGCTTCACGGCCAGGGCTGGGTGGCGCCGGCCTGGCCCAAGGAATGGCAGGGCATGAATGCTTCCTTAAGCGAGCAGATCATCCTCGCCGACGAAATGGCGCGTATCGGGGCGCCTGAAATTTCGGCCCAGGCGATCAACCATCTCGGGCCGATCCTGCTGCGCTTCGGCAACGACGAGCAAAAAAAGACACACCTGCCGGGCATGGTGTCGGGCGATGTGCTGTGGTGCCAGGGCTATTCGGAGCCGGGTGCCGGATCGGACCTGGCCAGCCTCAGAACCTCGGGCGTTATCGACGGCGATCACCTGGTCATCAACGGCCAGAAAATCTGGACCACCTGGGGCCACCTGGCCGATTGGATGTTCGCCCTGGTGCGCACCGACCCGGACGCGCCCAAGAAGCAGCAAGGCATCAGCTTCATCCTGGTCGATATGTCGACGCCGGGCATCACGGCGCGCGGCATCCAGACCTTGCCCGACGAGGATGAATATGCCGAGGTGTTTTTGGACGACGTGCGCGTGCCCTTGAAAAACATCGTTGGCGAGATGCACAAGGGCTGGGGCGTGGCGACGGCATTGCTCGCCAACGAACGCGCCGGCAGCGCCAATCCGCGCATCAATATTCAGGCGCTGCGGCGGATCAAGGAAAAGGCGCGGACCAACGGCGCCATCGAGGACCCGGCGTTCCGCGAACGGCTGATGCGGGCGGAATTGGAGGTTCTGGCCATCTCCGCCGCCTTCGCCGGGATCGTCGCGACCCACCAGGCTGAGCGCGAATTGGGGCCCGACGCGTCCTACGTCAAGCTATTGGGCACCGAAAGCGAGCAGCGCCTGGCCGATCTGATGATCGAAGCCTATGGCAGCGACGGCGCGCTTCTATTACCGCACAAGCCCGAGGACGGCTCGTTCGATGCGGCGTCCAATTTCCTGCGCGCCCGGCGTTCCACCATCGCCGGCGGCACCAGCGAGATTCAGCGCAATATCATCGCCCGCCGGGTTCTGGATTTGAAGTGAACGGAAACCTGCCGGATTAATCGCCGGTAAAATCGTCCGGTTGGTAGGCGCCCGGGTGGCGTACCTTGACGGAACGAAGTTCGGCCACCGTATGGCAGCCCAGCTGTCCCAAGCTCGCCGCGATCTCGTCCTTGAATAGATCGATCATATGCGCCGGCCCGCGGCCGCCGAGTGCGCCAAGGCTCCAGAGGAATGCCTTGCCGGCGAAGGCCGCGTCGGCGCCCAGCGCCACGGCGCGCGCAACGTCGATGCCGGAACGCACGCCGCTGTCCAGGATGACGGTTGCCTTGCCGCTAACCGTGCCTGCGATTGCCGGCAGCGCGTCGATCGATGCCGGCAGGGCATCGATTTGGCGGCCGCCGTGGTTGCTAACGACAATGCCGTCCAGCCCGAGCGCCACCGCGCGTTCGGCGTCCGCCGGATGGAGCACGCCTTTCAGCACCAAGGGGCCCTTCCAATGATCGCGGTAGCGCGCAATTTCTTCCCAGGTGAAGGCGCCGCCGCCTTCCCGGCGCATAAATTTGGCGGCCTCTTCAAGGCTCGGATTGCCGTCCATATAGGTCCGCAAATTGACGAAGCGCGGAATGCCGTTGCGCAGCATCGAAAACAGCCATGGCGGCGACGACAAGGCGTCGAGGCGCAGGCGGTTGGTCAGCCGGAACGGATTCATGATGCCGCTCTTGGTTTCGCGCGGCCGCGTCGTGCGCATTGGCGTATCGCAGGTCAGCATCAGCGCCTTGACGCCGGCGGCTTCGGCGCGGCGCACCAGATCGAGGCCGATTTTATGTTCATTGCGGGCAAACCGGTAGAGTTGCAGCCAGGTGACGTCCGGCGCCAATTCCACCGCCTGCTCGATGGTGATGGCGGAAACGACACCAAGACTATAAGGGATACGCGCCGCTTGCGCCGCGCGCGCGAGGTACGTTTCGGCGCCGGGGAAGCCGGTTCCGGGGCCGCCGATTGGCGCGATCCCGACGGGCGCCGAATAAGGTTGGCCGAACAATTCAATATCTGTCGGCGGCGGCGATATCACCTTGCCGTAGCGGGGCACCATTTCAACGGCATCGAGCGCCGCCCAATTGCGGTCGATCCCGGTATCGGCGCCGGCCCCGCCATCGATATATTCGAAGGCGAAATTTGGCAGCCGGCGGCGGGCTCGCTTGCGCAACTCGAGGGCGGTGGGAAAGCGCCGCTTGAGGGCGAGCTTTTCCGGCGTCAACGCATCCTCGGCCAGGCTCGCCGGCCGGTGCGCTCCGGCAGGTGGAGGCGAAGATGTGGTCGTGGATACGGTCGTGTCGGGCATGGAGATTTCTTGGAAATGATAAAATTACGGTTGGCAACGGTCAAAAGTCAGCGGCAATTTGATCATCGACGCCAATCAGGGTCAACCGGGAGAACCCGGAAAATTCTGATGGCTGGATTCAATGGGCGTTCGGAACATCATTAATTCAGACAAAAAATTCGAAAATCGGGCCGGAATAGCCCTAAAATACCGGCCGGACCATGTGCTCCAAGGAGATCAGGGCGGTGAACACGCCGTTCCAGAAGTGGCCGACCATGCCGAGACCCATGGTGCCGGCGATCAGGGCGATGACGGTCAAGACCAGCGGCACCGCGCCGGTCGCAAAAGTGGCGCCCATTCGGCGGAACGAACCTGACCGGGACCTGAACATTTAACATCTCCTATTTCGCATTAAATGAACAATGTTCAATTATATAGCTTGATTTTGAACGAAGTTCAATATATTTTTTGAACAATGTTTATTTTAAAGGAAATACGATGGCCAGACGTTCCGATCACAGCCGCGACGAGCTCTACGATATTGCCCTGGAGGCGGCGGCGAATATCGTTGAAAAAGACGGGTTCCGGGCGCTGACGGCGCGCAATGTCGCCGAGGCGATCGGCTACTCGCCGGGCACTCTTTATAATCTGTTCGCCAACCTTGACGACATGATCGTGCATCTCAACGGGCGCACCCTGGAGCGGCTCGATGACGCACTCAGGACGGTGGAATACGGCGGCGATATCGAGGCCGACGTTTTCGCCATTCTGGACGTTTACCTGAAATTCCTCAAACAGCATCCGGCCCTTTGGAACCTGCTCTTCGCCCACCGCCTGCCGGCCGGCGTTAGGTTGCCCGATTGGTACCACCGGAAAATCGACGATGTGATCAGCGTGCTGGAAGTGGTCCTTACCCCTTTGTTCGAGGCGGGTCAGGAACGGCAATTGAAACAGGCGGCGCGGGTCCTCTGGGCCGGCGTCCATGGAGTGATTTCCCTGGTCTATACGACGCGTATGCAGACCTTTGGCGACGCCAATTTGACGGAGCTAACCGAAAACCTGGTGTCCCACTACCTGCACGGATTGATCGCGGATCTGGCCGCCGGCGGCGCCGATAGCCGCCAATAGGGCACCAAGCCGGCTGATCGCGCCAGGCACCGAATTCTCGTCCCCTTAAAAATAATTGAACATTGTTTAAAAAAACTATTGAACACCGTTCAATAGTCATGTATATGTATTGAACGATGTTCAATTAGTAAGTTCGAGTCTTTGACCATAGAGGAGCGAAACCGGTGGCACAGACAGACACACTGATACCAACAACGGCGACATGTGACAGCCATCCGGCGGCGCCTACCGACCCCGGCACCAGCAACCGCAGCGTCGGTTGGTGGAGCTTCGTCTTCGGCGTCTTCTCGGGGCTGTTGATGGGCCTTTGGTCGTTTGGCGGCCCGGTGCCCGAACCGGGCTGGGTCGGCGGTTACGACGATCTGGCGCGGCGCTTTCTTCGGCTCGGCCATATCGCCTTTTTCGGCCTCGGTTTCCTCAATCTCCATCTCGCCCGGGCGTTGCCTGAAATCGCCCTCGGGCCGGCATGGCGGCGGACCGCCTCGCGCGCCATGAATTTCGGCAATATCACACTACCCGCCGGACTTATTTGGGCGGCGGCGTGGGAACCGGCCAAATATGTGCTGCCGCTTCCGGCGCTCAGCGTCTTCGCCGCCCTTATCGTCGTCGCCGTCGGCCTGACGCGACGTCCCGCTTGGTCAATCCGATAACGCAAAGGAGTAGGAGCCATGAACGATACCGCCTTGGACAGCAAATTGCGTGAATTTGTCAGCCGCGAACTGAACCGCGATGTCACGCGCCTCGGCCCCAACGACGAACTGACCGAAATACTGGGCATCGACAGCCTGCAAGGTCTTGAACTGATGGCTGCCGTGGAAGAGGAATTCGACGTTTTCTTTCCACCCGATAGCTTGGCCGTCGGTCATTCCCTGGGCGCCGTCCGGAATGCCATCCTGAAACAGCGGGCCAAGTCGGCAAGCTGGAGGACAAACTGGAGGACAAGCTCATGAAAATCGGTTTGATCGCGATGGCCGGCGTCCGGGTTCGCACCAAGGAACTGGCCGAACTTGGGGTGACCCTGCCCCAGTTCGTCAACCGCGGCAAGGTGGTCGCCTCGCTGCCCAGTCTCGGCTTGCTGACGGTGGCCGGATTGACGCCGCCGGACCACGAGGTGGTTTACCGCGAATTTGGCGAACTGCCGCCGGAGGGTGAGCTGGAACATTTCGACCTGGTCGGCATCTCGTCCTTCACCGCCCAGATCGACGAGGCCTACGAGCTGGCCGGCCGCTACCGCCAGGCAAAGGTACCTGTGGTCCTCGGTGGCATCCACGTCACCCTTAACGCGCAAGAGGCCGCCGGCCACGCCGACGCCATCGTCCTCGGCGGCGCCGAGGGCGCCTGGCCGCGGCTGGTGGCGGACGCCGATGCCGGCCGCATGCAGGCCCGCTACCAAGGCTGCACCGACGGCGTCTTCGAGGCGCCGCAATACGCCCGGCCCCGGTTCGACTTGCTGGCCGGCCGGGATTACAACCGGGTGACCGTGCAGACCTCGCGCGGCTGCCCCCGGGATTGCGAGTTCTGCGCCGCCAGCCTGCGTATCACCGACCGCTTCCAGCAGAAACCGGTCGAATTGGTCATGCAGGAAGTGGATGCCGCCCTCGACGTAATGGAGCGGCCATTCGTCGAGTTTGCCGACGACAATAGCTTTGTCGACAAGGTCTGGGGCAAGGAGTTCCTGCGCCAAATCCAAAAAAGGAACTGCCGCTGGTTCACCGAAACCGACATCTCCGTCGCCGACGATCCCGAGCTCTTGGATCTGATGGCCGACAGCGGCTGCCGGCAATTGCTTATCGGCCTTGAAAGCCCGAGCGCCGAAGGTTTGGCGGGGATCGACCGTAACGACTGGAAGCTGCGCCAATCGGACCGGTACTTAGAAGCCATCGACGCCATCCAGTCGCGCGGCATCACGGTGAACGGTTGCTTTATCGTCGGGCTCGATACCGACACCCCCGATATCTTCCCGGCGATCCGCGATTTCGTCCGCGAATCCCGGCTATTGGAGGTGCAGGTTACGGTTTTGACGCCGTTTCCCGGCACCCCGCTCTACCTGCGCCTGGCGGCGGCCGGCCGCCTCCGCCAGCAGCGTTTCTGGGACCGCTGCACCCTGTTTGACGTCAACCACCGGCCCGCAAACATGAGCATCGGGGAATTGGAGGCCGGCCTCCGCTGGCTGTTCGCCAACCTCTATAACGAGGACGAACTGCGGCGCCGGCGGCGCGACTACATGGATATCGTCAAGCTGCGCCGGGCCGCCTGACGGCCCTATGGCGGGTGGGCCGAACCCGGCTATAGTCGGGTCCGGTACAGTCCGGTTAAGCTGGTAGCGGAAAATGATTGAGGCAAATGTGCATCAGGCAAAATCCCAGGCATTCATCAACGGACTGAAGGCGCGGCATCGCTCCGGAATCCTGGTGGCCATGTTCGCCGCCACGCTGGCGGGTTTGTTTTTCTTGGAACCGATACCGCAATCCACCGCCTATCACGGCTTCGCCGATACCAGATCATGGCTCGGTATTCCCAACTTCGGCGACGTCGTGTCGAACCTGCCCTTTGCCGTCTTCGGCGGTTTCGGGCTTTTCTTCGTGCTCGGCCAAGCGGGCCGGCGCATATTCGACCATTTCGCCGACCGCCAGCCTTACATTTTCTTTTTCATCGGCGTCGGGCTGGTTAGCGCCGGTTCGGCCTATTACCACTGGGCGCCGGACAATGCGCGCCTGTTCTGGGACCGGCTGCCGATGACGGTTGCCTTCATGGCCCTGTTCTCGGCTTTTATCGTCGACCGGATTGACCAGCGGATTGGGGTGCGATGGCTGCTGCCGATGCTGGTCGGGGCGGGGATCGCCAGCGTCTTTTATTGGGATTGGAGCGAATCCGTTGGCCGCGGCGATCTTCGATTTTATTTATTGGTTCAATTCTATCCGATCGTCGCGCTGCCGCTCATCTGCTGGCTGTTTCCCAAGGGGCGATATACCAGCGGCCGCCATCTCGCCTGGCTGATCGCCTGGTACGCGGCCGCCAAGCTGCTCGAAGTCTTCGACCCGCAGGTGTTCGCCATTCTCGGCAATACGGTAAGTGGCCACAGCCTCAAACACCTGGCCTCGGCCGCCGCGATCTGCGTCGTCGTTCGCATGCTCAGCGTCTCTGGCGCGGTTCCGGATTGATGGGAAACATTCGACCGGGCCATTAAAAGTAAACTGTCACCGTTTTAAATCGGTGACAGTTTACTTTTAGTGGGTGGGAAAATGAATGGCCGCCCCTTGCATTGTTCCGGATACGTTCTATATCATGCCTCTGCTCTTTGACATCGTGAATATGGAAGTTTGACGGAGCCCCCGGGGGGCGCGAACCGCAGGGTGTTGCCCGCCTCCGCTGCCCTGCCGTTGCCATGCCGTTGCCGCATGGCCCGGACCTGTTTTGCCGGGTATGGCGATAGCCGGCCCGGCCGAGATGCTCCTAAAAGACCATGAATGCCTATAAAAGCCTATAATGCCTATGGTCGAATCCGGCGCCGCGTGTCGCATTCGCCATGCATATTGGGCATGGCTGGGATGGTTATGCGCCGGAATAAATCGTAAATGCGCTAGTGTCCCGGTCGCGAAATTCGCCATAGCGAATTTAGCGTGAATCGGGCCACTCGCTTTAAGAAGTTAGTGTGATTCAGATACCGAAATTCGGCACATTTGATGTGCCGAATTTAGGAATCATCACACTAGCGGGGACAAGGCCGCCAAATAGGGCCGTGGATTGCGCGCCGTCGCGCGGCTAATCCTTATGCGGCTTGGTGCCCGGCGCGTGATGGTGGCCGATTTCCTTGGCGTGGGCGGCGGGCGCCGGCTTGCCGCCATGCTCGTGATGCATCATTTTGCGCGCCTGCGGCGTCAGATGTTTTTCGGTAAAGCCATGCTGGGCTTCGTCGTTGTGGACAAAGGCGATGATGTCGGCGATCTGGTCGCCGGTAAAGGTGATGGGGCCGCCGAACGCTTCTTCCTGGGCGGCCAGCATGCCGGGCGCGTGGTTCCACATCTTGGCGACGAAATCGAACGGGCTGATAAATCCCAGGCGGAGATGATCGTCCATCGGCGGCGCGTCGTGGCCGCCGACGCCGTTGACCGCGTGGCAGGCGACGCAGCCCTTGGAAACGAACAGCTTCTTGCCGCGCTCGATATTCATGATCGGCAGCACCAGCCGGGTTTTAGCGGATGTGGTGCCGATCTTTTCCTCGTGCTCGTGCCCGGCCATAACGGCGGAACCGAGCGCCGAGACCAGTAGAAGCGCGCCGAAAAGGACGGCGAATCCTCTGACCGTTAGTTTCAAGATGGGTATCATCGCGGTTTCCCTCTTTGCATCTTTGACAACCGCTTCATTGCCTAGCCTGTTTCGCCGATCAAATCCTTGATTTCAATCATAAGGCATGGCGCTTATCTGTTGCCCGTCTTATACCAACCTGCAACAATAGCGATCTTAATTCGATACCGGGAGCGGTCCATGCCACCCGTATTTAATGTTTACTGCGATGGTTGCGGCATCTGCGCGGCGATCTGTCCGACCGATGTGTTCAGCCGCACCAAAGCCAAGGAAGTGCCTCTGGTGCTCTATCCCGATGAGTGCTGGCATTGCGATTCATGCGTGCTCGACTGCCCGGGCGACGCAGAGGGCCGCAAGGGCGTCGAGCTGCGCATTCCGTTGAATATGCAGCTTCTTTGGATCGATCCCGAGGATAAACCCAGCCATTACGAAATGGTCGGCGACCGTTTTGGCAGCAAGGCGGGCAATTTATTCAACATGCCGAAAGAGTGATCCCTGAACGAAATCCATGGGGAGAACAGATGTTATGATCGAAATTGACCCGAAACCCATCGATTGCGATGTCTTGGTGGCGGGCGGCGGCATCGGCGGCTTGATGGCCGCCATCGGCGCCGCCGGCAAGGGCGCCAATGTTTTGATTGCCGAAAAGGCGCACACCAAGCGCTCGGGTTCCGGCGCCACCGGCAACGATCATTTCATGTGCTATATCCCCGATAAGCATGGGCTGGATATCGAGCCCATCCTGGAAGAGCTTCTGAACAGTCAAATCGGAGGTTTTCACGACACCCCCCTATCGCGCAAATTCCTCGAAAATTCCTTCGACCGGGTCAAGAACTGGCTCGATTGGGGTATCGACATGAAACCCACCGGCGATTGGTCGTTCAACGGTCACGCCTTTCCCGGCCGCCCCCGGATTTGGCTGAAATATGCCGGCAGCAACCAAAAGGACGCGCTGACCAAGGAAGCCAAGCGGCGGCGTGCCCGGACCATCAACTATATGCCGATCATCGACATCATCACCAAGGATGGCAGGGTGACCGGCGCCATCGGCTTGGATGTCAAGGAGGAGCAGCCGAAATTCAAAATCATCCGCGCCAAGGCGGTGATCCTGGCCGGCGGTTCGGCGGCCCGTATTTATCCGTCACCGACGCCTTCGAACCTCTTCAACATGGCCTGGTGCCCGACCTGCACCGGCAATACCCAGGCGATGGCCTACCGGGCCGGAGCGCGGCTCATCAATATGGAATTTCCGAACCTCCACGCCGGGGTCAAATATATCGAACGCGCCGGCAAGGCGACCTTTATCGGTGTCGTCACCGACCCCAAGGGCGAGCCGCTCGGCCCGTTCATCACCAAGGCCGACAAGTGGCTCGGCGACATCACCGCCGATGTCTGGAATTCGATATTCTCGGATGTCATGAAATCGGGCCGTGGGCCGGCCTATATGAACTGCACCCTGACCGACCCCGATGACATCGATTACATGATGTGGGGGCTGAAAGAAGAAGGCAACACCGCCCTCGTCGGCATGATGGAAAAGGAAGGCGTCGATTTAAAGAAGCACCCGGTCGAATTCATGCAGTATCAGCCGTTCCTTATCGGCCGCGGTCCGGAAATCGACTTGAACGGCGAGACCACCATCGGCGGGCTTTATGCGGTCGGCGACGCGGTCGGCAATTTCCGCGCCGATATCGGCGGCGCCGCGGTATTTGGCCATATCGCCGGCGAACATGCCGCCGCCACGGCAAACTCGATGACCGGTGATTTCGAAGCCGTCGGCGACGATGGCTTGTTGGCCGAGCGGGTCCAGCAATTTTCGAGCTTTTTGCAGCGGCGCAACGGCGCCGGCTGGCGGGAAGCCAACCACATGGTCCAGCAGATCATGAAAGATTACGCCAGCGACCAGGTGAGATCGGAAAGTCTTTTGAATGCCGGCATGAAATATCTCGGCGATCTCAGGCGGCGGACGGAGGAAAGCCTGGCCTGCGCCAACGCCCACGAATTGATGCGCGCCGCCGAGGTGTTCGAGATCATGGATTGCAGCGAGGCAATTTTCGTCTCGGCCCTGGCCCGCCAGGAAAGCCGCGGCACCCATCACCGTTCCGATTTTGAATTCACCAATCCCTTGCTGACCGATAAATTCCTCACCGTCTGGCGCGAAAATGGCAAGGCGAAGGTGCGCTACCGGGACAAAATTACCGATATGGAGGGCTACCACGCCTACTTCACCGGTGGTCAGCCGGAACAGGTGCACGCGGCGGAGTGATACCAAAGAGCAGTGATAATTGATGGCAATCAAAGACCGGAAAAATCCCGTCGGTTAAGTAATAATCCGGTTCAAACGAGGGAAAGGGCCAGCCGTACCGAACGGATCAGGCGGCCTATTTGATATGACACAAACTAGCCGCCAGCCGTTTCCACCGGCGCCGTTGGCGAAAATTGCCGGTTCGGTTATACGGCCGCTGCCATTGGCGCCCTTGCAGCCGGCATTGGACATGGCATTGCTGGTCATGCGCCGGCGTCATCCTTCTATTTTCGAGCGCCTGGCTGAATTGGGCGAAGCTTCGTTTGTCGTCGATCCCGTCGATTTACCGGCGGTCTTCCTTTTTCAGCCGGGTTGCCAGCCGCCCAGCTTGAAGATTGCGCGAGATGACACGCAACTCGGCCCGCGCATCAAGGTGGCGGCGGCGATTCGCGGACCTCTGATAAAATTGATCGATCTTCTCGAAGGACGGCTCGACGGCGATGCGCTGTTCTTCAGCCGTGAACTTAACATCGAGGGGGATACCGAGGCGGTTTTGCTGTTGCGCAATGCCATCGACAGCGAAGAGGTGGATGTGCTCGGCGATATCCTGTCGGTGCTCGGTCCGCTGGCGGAGCCGGCCCGGAATGCCGCCGATAACGTTTTAAATGTAATTTCGCATCTGGCCATGGATCTGGAAAACTTGCTGACGGCGGTTGCGCCGCCGTCTTCAGCCAAGGATGGAGCGGAACGATAGCCAAGCGCCTTGAACTGGTCTGCCCGGCGGGCATGCCCGCCTCGCTCCGCGCCGCCGTCAACGCCGGCGCCGACAGCGTCTATCTGGGTTTTCGCGACGAGACCAATGCGCGCAATTTTCCGGGCCTCAATTTCAGCCGCTCCGAGTTGTCCGATGGGGTTGCCTATGCTCATCAACACGGCGTCAAGGTGCTGGTCGCCATCAACACCTTCCCCAAGGCCGGAAATCCGGATCCGTGGCACCTGGCGGTCGATGACGCCGCCGCTTGCGGCGCCGATGCCCTGATCCTGGCTGATATCGGATTGCTTGCCTACACGGCGGAATTTCATCCCGATTTGCGGCGCCATTTGTCGGTTCAGGCTTCGGCTTCCAACGTCGAAGCCATCGGCTTCTACCATCGCGAATTCGGCGTCAAACGGGTGGTGCTGCCGAGGGTGCTGACGATCCAGGAAATAGCCGCTCTCAACGCCGACATTGCGGTCGAGACCGAGGTATTCGTTTTCGGCGGATTGTGTGTGATGGCCGAAGGGCGGTGCACGCTGTCTTCTTATGTGACCGGCCAATCGCCGAACATGAACGGCGTCTGTTCACCGGCCAGCCATGTGCGCTACGAGGAACGGGACGGGCGCATGATATCGAAGCTCGGAGACATCACCATCAACGCATTCGACGAAGACGAGCCGGCCGGTTATCCGACCCTCTGCAAGGGGCGCTTCGCGGTCAATGGAAATATCTCCTACCTGTTTGAAGACCCAACTTCGCTCAACGCCATCGAGATACTGGCAGGGCTCAGCGATGCCGGCGTCACCGCCTTGAAAATCGAGGGCCGGCAACGCAGCCGCGCCTATGTCACCGAGGTGGTGAGCGCTTTCCGCCGCGCGCTCGATGCCGTCGACCGCGGCGAGACGCCACCGGCCATGGATTTGAGCGCCGTTACCGAAGGCGGGCAGGAGACCGAGGGCGCCTATAAAAAGGCTTGGCGATGACGGCGCAAGGGAGCGGAATATGGCCGCCAAACTGACGCTCGGCCCGCTGCTCTACAATTGGCCGCCGGAAAAGTGGCGGGACTTCTATTTCCGTGTTGCCGATGAAGCACCGGTGGATATCGTTTATTTGGGCGAAGTTGTTTGTTCCAAGCGGCTTCCGTTCATCACGCCAAACTTGTCCGAAGTAACGGAACGGCTCATCGCCGGCGGCAAGGACGTGGTTTATTCGACCCTGGCGCTGATCATGAACCAGCACGAGAGAGCAATGGTGGCCGATCTTGCCGGCGCCGCCGAACAGCTTATCGAAGCCAACGATATATCCGCCGTCTCGCTGTTAGGCGGAAAGCCGCATGTCATCGGTCCCTACATCAACACCTACAACGAGGGAACCGCCGCCTATTTCATCGAACGTGGCGCGGTGCGCATCGTTCTGCCGGCTGAATTGCCGCTCGATTCCTTGTCTGCCCTGGTGGATTCCGGCGCCGAATTGGAAATGCAGGTATTTGGCCGTCTGCCGCTGGCAATTTCGGCCCGCTGCTACCATGCCCGGTCGCAAAATCTGCATAAGGATAATTGCCAATATGTATGCGGCGAAGACGCCGACGGCATGGAAGTCGAGACCCTGGACAGTGAAAAATTTCTCGCCGTCAACGGCACCCAGACCTTGTCCCACAGCTATTACAATCTGGCCGCCGAGTTGGACCTGCTTGCCGAACATGGGATCACCCACTTCCGCCTGTCGCCCCAGAATATTGACATGGTTGCCGCCGCCAAATGTTTCCGTGACCGGTTGCAAGGCGCGATAGATACGGACCAGGCGCTCGACCAGTTGCAGACTTATAGCCACGGCGTTCCCTTCGCCAACGGCTTTTTAAAGGGGCAGCCCGGATTGCAATGGACGCCGGCCCAAATTGGCGCCGAATGACGGTGATCCGCTCTAATTGAAAAACAAATGTTTTTCGAGGTAGCTGGCGGAGCGAACGCGACTGGGTTCGAACATTCTCTGAAGCGGGTTTTGGCGTAGGTTTAAAACTCGGGCACGCAAGCACCTTTTCAAAACAAATACGAATTTGCAAAAAAGTTCAGCGTGCCGACAAGTCAGGAGGCCGAAACCACCGAAAATTGACTATGCCGACTATCGATATTCGAAGTCCAATTGCTAGGTTGATACGTGCTCCAATTTTTTTTGTGTTATTGGGAAAAGGGGCGATCGCCGCCTGACGATCGCTCCCTCGCCCTTGACCGAAGTTCACACCTCAAGACGCACCGGCAGACCGCTGGCATCCACCAGGGCGTGAATCTTGGTCGTCAGTCCGCTTCGGCTACGGCCCATGCAATGATCTCCACCCCTTTTTTGCCCCCGCCGCGTGCTGATGAACCCGCTGAGAACGCCGGAGCAATAATCCACCACTGAGAAGCGGCCAGATAGTGTGGTTGCAGGCCGGAGTAAAACTCCGCCAGTGGTAAGCTTTC